>QIBA01000063.1 GCA_003225175.1 Acidobacteriota bacterium | reverse complement strand
GATCAATTCGCTGAGCTCTCGCGTCGAATGGCCGATCGTGTGAATCGTCGCCACTACTTCGATACAGCCGGGGATGGTTGCGCCGTTGTGGCTGCGAGCGCCGCCGCCGTGGCGTTGTCATCCTCTGTAAACACGGTTCGCAGGTCTAATACGAGCCGATCGTCTTCAATCCTGGCAATCACAGGTGGCAATTGCGAGCGAAGCCGGCTTAAGAGTTGTTCGCTTGTGTGATGGTCCGAAGTAAGGGCAACCAGGAACGTTGGAAGAGTGGCTGTCGGCGCGGTTCCCCCGCCAATCAGTGATTTTCCTTCGGCGATTTCGGCATGCACCCCCGGTATCGAGCTAAGGCGCGCGACGAAAGATTGAGCGCGGCTGCGAATCTCAGACCTCGGTGTATAGATCATGCGCAAAGCAGGAATCGCCGAATAATCTCGCTTTACGTAAGCGAGCAGCGTCGACTCAAGCGCCGCGTAAGTCAATTTGTCGACACGCAGCGCTCGGAACAACGGGTTGGCACGAATACGCTTGATGAGCTCTCTCCGTCCGGCGACTACGCCCGCTTGCGGACCCCCAAGCAGCTTGTCTCCACTGACGCAGACTACGTCAACACCGGCGCGCAGACTCTCGTGCAGTCCATATTCGCCTTGGACGCCGGCACTCGCGAGATCTACCAGCAAACCGTTACCGAGATCTTCCATTACAGGAATTCCGCGGCTGCGGCCTAACTCAACAAGCTCCTGGGATGCAGGTTGCTCAGTAAACCCGATCATCGCGAAATTTGAGCGATGTACACGAAGCAGCAGACGCGTGTTCTCGGTAATAGCCCTCTCGTAGTCCGAGAGGCGCGTGCGGTTTGTAGTGCCCACTTCACGAAGCCGCGCACCCGATTTGGCCATCACGTCGGGCACGCGAAACGAACCGCCGATCTCCACTAGCTCACCGCGCGAGACGATGACGTCGCCACCCTCTGCCAGCGCGTTGAGCGCGAGCAATACTGCAGCAGCACAGTTGTTTACGACGATCGCCTCAGGAGTGGAATTCTCGGTGTCTTCGTAGTGATGATCCGCGAGCAGGAGATCCAGGAGACGCTGCACGTGCACATCGCGACGTCCACGTTCGCCCGTGACTAAGTCGAATTCCAAATTGGAATAACCAGTCGCGATCTCCGAAAGATGTTCGATCGTTTCCTGGGAGAGAGGCGCGCGTCCAAGGTTCGTATGGAGAATGACGCCGGTAGCGTTGATTACTCTGCGCAGAGAGTAATCAAGAGATCGCCGCAGCTCGCGCTCAACAGCTTCTGGAATTCCTTCTACTGCGATCTGAATTGCGATTTCATCGAGGCCGCCGGCCGTGATCTCACGACGTAGGCGCTCAAGAACGGTTCGGACCGCGTCGCTCGTGGCGGCACGGCCCTCACGCCGCAATGCACCTGTCAGACTAGACGAGCGAAGAACCTCGTCCACAGATGGGATTTGCCGAAGCAAATCCTGTATTTTCGTTGCCGGCACTCCCGTATTTCACCAGATGATTACTGGACAGACAAGCCAGCTTTTCGAGTTGATCGCGATGGCGCCGGCTCATCTTCAGCTGACTCCCATCGTTGAGCACGAGCAGGTAATCGCCCCGCTGCAGCGGTTGGAACTCCTTTACGAAATCGAAGTTCACGATGGTGCAACGATGAACGCGCCCGAATTTCTTTGGATCGAGACGCTGTTCGATCGCGTTGATCGTCGAACGGATGCGAAAACTCTGGCCGTTGCTATGGATTTGCACGTAGTTAGCGGCGGCCGAGAGGTGGTCGATCTCGCAGACCGTCTGAAGAAAGATTCGATTCTGAGAACGGATAACGATCTTTTTCGGATACTCCCGGACCTCGGGTTGAAAGTTTCCATTCGGCTGGACAAAGGCATTAGCAGTTGATGCGGCCATAAAACCTCGGCAATCTTTGACGTTCTTAAACAAACCTCACACGGTTCAGGCATGGAGAGAGTGCGCCAGTCGAACCCTGAAAGCGCCAAACGCATGACCATGTGGAGTTGTTTCATCTCTGTAAACCGGAGATGAAGCTGATTTCATCCCGAGAAAGTAGGGGATAGGGAAAAGGAACAAAGAAAAGGAAAATGGCCGAGTGAGATGGAAATAATCGGGAACTTCAAGCGCGGGGCTACTTCGCGAGTAAAACGCAAGAGAATAAAGAGACTCAGGTCACTAGAAGGACGTCAGCAACCAAGTCTTTCTCTGTCCGCTGTGATGTGTTCCCCGTCCCTATTGTCTAGTGTCGATCCGGATGTTAAGCGTAATGTTGTTCCGGTTATCGAACGAGCTGATTGTCTTGGTGCCGCTTTTCTGGCCCTGGTAGTCCGCGTAGATCTCGTAGTCGATATTGGGCGAAAGTCCGTGAAAGCGGTATCCTCCGTCTTTCTCGGTGATGAAGCTCTTGATCGTCAGAGTCTTGGTGTTCTTCAGGTACACGACGGCATCTGGGAGCGGCGTCTCAGCCTTTGTCATTACCTGGCCGGTCACATTACGGCCCTGATCCTGATTCTTGTCAGCGACTGGCGTATCAAGAAATGTCACTTGAGCTGCGCCTACAGCTACCAACGTCGCCAGTGCGAGCATCACCAGAACGGTACACTTCATGGGAACCACCTCTCCTCTATTCTATTCAGACCAGGCAAATAGCTAAAAGTTGCAGGATTTAACTCTTTAGATTCATGAGTTTAGACTAGTGGTTAGTCATGTATCAGGGTTCCTGCTCGGCCGTGCCGCTCGTTAGAATTCCAGAGTGCACCTTGACGACACCATCGTTGCCGTCTCCACGCCGCCCGGCCGCGGGGGAATTGGCGTCGTTCGGCTGAGTGGACCCGCATCGCTGGAGATTGCAACTCCACTGCTTCGACTTAAGTATCCTCTCGCAACGGGACATGCCACGTTTGGGGAACTCGTCGACACGAACACTGGAGATCGTATCGACGAAGTTGTGGTCACGTTTTTCGAGAAACCCCATTCGTACACGACAGAAGACATCGTCGAAATATCAGCGCACGGTTCGCCGGTTGTGCTGGAGTACATCGTCGAGCAGGCACTGGCGCGAGGAGCGCGGTTGGCCGAGCCGGGGGAGTTCACGATGCGGGGATTCCTTCACGGCCGCATTGATCTTACTCAGGCCGAAGCCGTACGCGATCTAATTGAGTCGCAAACTCTATTCCAGGCCAAAGTTGCTGCACAACAGCTGGAGGGAGCTCTCTCACGACGGGTTAAGCCAATTAAGAAACAGTTAGTCGATGTGATTGCATTGCTCGAAGCGGGAATCGATTTCGCGGAAGATGACGTTGCGATCCTTCCAGACGACCAAATTCTGGCAAGAATCTCGCAAATTCAGATGCCGCTCGAATCTCTTGCGCAATCGTTCGCGTATGGTCGGGTGGTACATGAGGGACTCACACTTGCCATTGTTGGGCGTCCGAACGTTGGCAAGTCGAGTCTGTTTAACCGCCTCGTGCAGCGGGAGCGCGCAATTGTTACTGCGATTCCCGGAACGACACGCGATTTGGTTACTGAAACCGTGTCTGTGATTGGAATTCCGATCCGGCTCATCGATACCGCAGGCATTCGCAGCAACGCTGACGAGGTAGAGGCGATTGGGATCCGCAAGTCCTACGAGGCGCTCGCTGACGCTGATCTTGTGCTCATAGTGACGGACAACACTTCATCGCAACACATGGACGAGGAAGAACGGCTGCTTCAAGCTACTTCCGGTCGCAAGCGAATCCTGGTTCGAAACAAAGCTGACTTGGGTCGAGGCAGCGATTACAGCAGATTTGCTGATAATCACATGCCAGAAGTCAGCACCTCCGCTGTTACGGGTGAGGGGATCGAAATGCTTCGGGAACGACTGATAGCAGAACTTGGGGGAAACTCGGCAACTCCACCGGAGGGCGGATTCCTAACCAATCTAAGACAAAGGAACCTGATCGAGGAGTCGCTGTTGGCTCTGAAAAATGCGGAAGGAGCAGTTCGTAATCGCACGCCTCACGAAATGTTGCTGATGGATCTTTATAACTCGCTTCGGCCGCTCGATTCCATCACTGGAGAAACCACCACGGATGACATCCTGAGTCTAATCTTCACCACTTTCTGCATTGGAAAGTAGCTGCCGAAGACGTACGGAGACAGGCTGTCCAGCCGCCCACTCCGCACCACGGACACGGGAAAGCTAAGCTAAGATACTGTGGTTCGCATCTCCTTCGCCAGGTCCCGGTGTGTCCAAAGCCTCAGAAGCTCGCAAATTCTCGGCAGAATCTCCGGGACGTCCTTCGGCGGATATTTCACCGCCGGCTCCCCAACTCGGAATTGTGCGCCGACTTGTGACGAGTGTAACAGTTTCTCCGAATCGGGAACGCTTTCGGCGCGCATTACAGCTAATGGTGGGCCTGCCTTTGCTGCTCATGGCTATCACTTCGGCAACCCTGCTGTGGGCGATTCGGAGCCTGATCACTGCCGAGCGCGCGGTGCAGCACACCGGACAAATGATCGCTCACAGCTTCGAAGCTCAGAATCTCATTTTCGATATGAACATGGAGCTTCGCGGGTACGTTAACACCGGTGATTTGAGCTTGGTTGATCAATATCGGCAGAGCTCCGAAAATGCCGACTCTGTTTTCAATCAGCTTGCGTCGATGGCACGCGACGAAGATACAGAATCACAACAGGTAGAGCAGCTTCGGAATTCCGTTGAACAGTGGCGACGTGTCGCAGAACAAGCGATGCGAAGTCGGACTCTACCTGCGACTTTCCGCGCTGGCTCCGGGGAAGACAGGATCATTCACAACATTCGGGAGGAGCTCTCGCGTCTGGTCTCAAGCCAAAAGGAACGACGCGCCTCTTATCTGGAATCCTCTCGGGAAGCAAGCCGATTTACTTCGCGGCTCGGAATTCTTCTTGCTTTATCGATGGGCTTCATCATTGCGGCGTTTGGCGGTTATCAGTTGCTATCGATCTCCCACGTATACGAAGAAGCTCTTTCCAGAGCCGACGTTCTCTCGCGGGAGTTGGCGGAACGAGAGGCACACTTCCGAGTTCTTGCCGAGGCCATTCCCCAAATGGTTTGGACAACCTCACCCGAAGGGAAGCCCGAATACTTTAATCAACGTTGGCTCGACTACATCGGGGCGGCGCGTCAGTCGCGGGAGCCATGGCTAGAGCGCGTGAATGCTGATGACGGTTCCGCTGCGGCAGCCGCGTGGCAAGCTTCGATCGCGTCCGGTAAGGCGCTTGCGATCGAACTGCGTGTTCGCGATGTTGCGGGTTCCTACCGCTGGTTTTTGGGTCGAGCCCTCCCACTGCGTGACGAACGCGGCGCAATTGTGCGCTGGTTGGGAACTTTCACGGATATCGATGACCAAAAACGCGCTGAAGAGGCGCTTACTCGGTTGGCGTCAATTGTCGAAACCTCCGAGGATGCGATTTATAGCAAGGACTTGGAAGGTTATGTTCGCAGTTGGAATCGCGGCGCAGAGAAGATGTATGGCTACACGGCGATGGAGATGGTCGGAGAACATGTTTCAGTGCTCAGTCCTCCCGAGCGCAGTAGAGAGACTGACGACCTGCTCGAAATCCTGCGACGAGGCGAGTCCATCGACCACTTCGAAACCGTTCGGGTGCGGAAGGATGGAAGGCCAGTTGAAGTTTCAGTTTCCATTTCACCGATTCGCAACTCGGCCGGTGTGGTGACGGGCGCTTCCACGATCGCCCGGGACATTACGGAACGCAACCGTGCCGCAGAGGCGTTGCGAAAAACGGAAAAGCTTGCCGCCACTGGACGCCTCGCCGGAACAATGGCCCACGAGATCAATAATCCGCTGGAGGCAGTGACGAACCTCTTGTATCTCATGGATAAGAACAAATCTCTCGATGATAAAGCGCATGAGTACACACAAATGGCGATCAGCGAAGTTGATCGCATCGGATACATTGCGCGCCAGGCGCTTGGGTTTTATCGCGAAGCTGCCGCTCCTGTCGATGTCAGTGTTGCCGATCTGGTGGAGAGCATTGTGCGCCTATATGCGGCGGGAGCTCAGAACAAGGGTGTTCACATTGAAACGCAGATTGAGACCCAAGTCACTGTGCCCGCCTTTCCTGGCGAGATGCGGCAAGTATTTTCGAACCTGATCGTCAATGCTGTGGATGCCGTGCCGCGTGGCGGCATGATCAAAATCCGTGTGAAGCACGGACGCAATTGGGGATCTCGCAATATGGGTCTGCGCGTCCTTGTCAGCGACAATGGTCCGGGTATTCCCGCCGCTACACGGCCTCACATCTTCGAGCCCTTCTTCACAACCAAAGGTGAAAGAGGAACAGGTGTGGGTCTTTGGGTGTCACAAGGAGTGATTGAGAAGCATCACGGAACTATTTGCATGAAGAGCTCCACGGGAGCGAATCATGGAACGACGTTTTCTGTGTTCCTGCCTTACGCCTGATTCAGGCAGCCATTGGCTTCTCAAGCAGGGCGCATACCGCATGATTCAACACATTTTGCACATGATCATTGAAGGCTCTGAGGTCAGGAACGAGATTGCTTACGTCGGTTGCAAGCAGATTCTCCTGTACAACTTCGTACGCTACGCGCTCAAGTGTCCGGAATTCATTGAACAGATCGTCTATGGAAGAACCTTGCTCGCGGCGTAGCACGCCGTATGTGGCTCCTTCAGCAAAGGTTTTCTGCTCAATAGAAGGATTACCAAACGCGATTAGCGCACGAAAGAGCTCTGGCATTCCGTCATAAAGCCTGTCCTTTGCAATTTTTCTGCGCTCCGAAAGCGATGCAACTGCGCGATCAACAACGATTTGCTGAGACTCTTTGAGGATCCGACTCACGCGCTTTACTGGAGCAGGTCTATGTGGAGTGCGTTCTTTCAGCTTGCGTTCAATGGTGTCGACGAGCTGGTCGATCTGCGTTGGTTTCACCAGATAATCGTCAACCTGGCTGCGAATTGCCTGTAAAGCGGTCTCAAAACCGGGATATCCGGTCAGAATTAGCGTAATGCATTGCGCCTGGGTGCGGCGCATTGCGCTAACAACGGTGAATCCATCTCCTGCATTTCCGATATTTAAGTCGGAAATAAGCACGTCAAACTTGCGTCCAGAGATGGCCGCCAAGGCCTCTGCGACGGTAGAAGCGACTTCAACTTCGTGTCCGTGGAGGCGAAGAATCTCAGGCAAAGTCAGCCTGATGCTGGGTTCGTCGTCGACGAACAGCATACGAAGGGAGGACATTTACAACCTCAAGCAGGTCATCTGAACAGGTTCAGCGGTCACATTTGCTGAACTCTGCAGTCACATAGATGCGCAAAGTGACTACTTCGGATAGACGTTAAGAACGAGTACGCCACCCAAATCGTCGGCGTTGTCGCTCTCCCGGGAGAACGTTAGCTCGTTTTTTGGTGCATTGGCGGCGGGATCGAAGAGTTTAAATTCCGTCACAATCAACAATTTATTGCCGGTTGGCGCCGTGTATTCGTCGTAACTGACACCCGTAAGCAGGTAGCTGCGCCCATTCCAGAGCACCATCAGTGGCCGATTTTGACGCATCGCGACGATCAACGGATCAGGTTGCGTGGGCGCTCCGGCGCTGAATTGCGCCTCTAAGCGGAACCTTTGCCCGTCTGGAAGCACGTAATCGCGGCTTATCTCACGCGCTAAAGAGCCCACATCGACAGGAGACGAGCGACAAATTGAGCCTCCATAGAGACGATCAACCAGGTATTGCTGCTCAATATGCACGCCTTGCGCGGCAGCCAGCGACACGATTCCGGCCACCCAAGCCCAGTTTTCGCACGGCTTTTCTGCGACTTTAAACGCGGTTTTTTCGAGATTTGCGCTTTGTTTGCGCAATACCCAGCCAGCAAGGCGCAGCTTTTTCGCACTAAAGAAGCCACTTAAAGGCACTTTGAGCGACAGATTAAGGCTCTCCCGGAGCGAAATTGAGGCACTTGCGGGTAGTGTAAAGACAATTATGGAAGCCAGAATCCGGCGCATAAGCGCACTATAACTGCGCGTAACGGGTGCCGCTATTGACCGTCGGGATGCGACTTCCGTGCCTCAACGACTCACTTCTGCATCAACGTCATCGTCTGCCGGAAAACCTGCTCAAAGGACGCGGCGTTTCCCGCTCTCTCCAGAGCCCGCCTGACTGCGTGTTCGGCCGGCGTGCGCTGGTAGCCGAGATTCACCAGGGCAGAGACGACATCTTCTTCCATGCGGCTGGTTTGCGGGGGGGCGGGTGCCGCAGCGAGTCCTTCGAGCTTGTCGCGCAATTCCAGCACCATGCGTTCAGCGGTCTTTTTTCCCACTCCGGGAATGCGCGTCAATGCGGTGAGATCGTTGCTCCGCAGCGCGGTTACCAGCGCATCGGCTGCGATGCCGCTCAGGACGGTGATGGCGAGCTTTGGCCCAATGCCGCTGACCCCGATGAGCCGTTCGAAGAGCTGCTTTTCCTCTCGCCGCAGAAATCCATACAACGCGAGAGTGTCCTCGCGCACGTGCGTGTGGATGTACAGCGAAACCTCCGCCCCTTCGGCCGGCAATCCGGAAAAACTCGGGACACTGATCGTGACCTCGTAGCCCACACCAGCAGCTTCGAGGATCACGTGTGAAGGATTTTTTTCGAGGATCCGTCCGCGAAGGTGAGCGATCATGGGAAAGGAAGCGATAAGCTGAAAGGCAACGATAAGCGATTAGCGATTAGCAATAAGCTAAATCGGAAAGGCAGCGATGAGCGATTAGCAATTAGCGATAGGCGAAAAGGCAGCGATAAGCGATTAGCAATTAGCGATAAGCTGAACCACTGGCACCTACAGCCTGTTGCTAGCTGCCTTATATTTTTCAGAATCACGAGTGCCTTTGCTGCTTCAAGTTTCAGCTAATTGCTAATTGCTAATCGCTAATTGCTGTCTTTCCTGCCTTTCAATCCAAATCAAAATCCCGCAGCGGCTTGCCGGTATCGGGAGTATCTTTGGCGCGCTTTATGGCTTCCTGGAATTTGCGCTCCAGAAGATTGGCCTTGTTCTTCTCTGCGTCCACTGCCTGACGGAAGAGTGATTCTTTGCGGCTTTCCTGTTCGCGCATCGCGCGCGCCGCTTCTTCGAAGTCGTTAAAGGTCTTCGGACGCGCTGGGGGAGTATGCGCGATCACCGCCCTGGTCTCCGGATCCACCTTCAGCAGCGCTCCGCAGCACGGGCAGCCAACCTCGAATGCATCCAGCTTTGGTTTAGCCATATATGTCGCCTCTGCGGATGATAGCTCAATTCCAGCATTCCCCGCATTCCGCTGAAGCGGATCCAAGTCAAATCCCGTCGACGCGGCGGAAACGATAATGCCCCCGGTATCGCAAGATCAGGCGCTCTGTGGCCGCAACCGTGTGGCTGCGATCCTGTCCCAAATTGGTATGACCCCCGTCATGAAACAGGACAATGTGCCCGCGAGCATGGTTGCGCTCGATTCCCTTGCAAGCATGTTGAAAGACGCTGTCTGTTGTTGCGTGCCGATGCCAATCGTAGCAAGCGACGCTCCACATCACCGGCTCGAGGCCGAGCTCGCGCGCAACCTGGAGCACGGCGGGACGGCGCGCTCCGAACGGCGGACGAAAATGTCGCGTCTGCACGCCCGTGGCATCGGCGATTGCCTCGGAGCAGTCTGAGAGCTGACGGAGCACCTTCGCGCGCGAACGGAACAGAAGGTTCGGATGTGTCTCGGTGTGGTTCGCTAATAGATGTCCAGCATCGGCGATGGCACGCGCAATCTGCGGACGCGCGCTCACAAAGCGCCCAATCAGGAAGAACGTGGCTTTCACGTCGTGCCGCGCGAGCACATCGAGCAAGTGCTCGGTGTGAACATCGTTCGGACCATCATCGTAAGTAAGCGCAAGATGCTGGGCATCGGCGCAGTGCGTCAAAGTGCGCCCGTAGAGTTG
Source organism: Acidobacteriota bacterium (assembly GCA_003225175.1). NCBI lineage: Bacteria > Pseudomonadati > Acidobacteriota > Acidobacteriota bacterium. The sequence goes on along the minus strand of QIBA01000063.1, from coordinate 46,631 downwards.
CGACTCAGGAGAGTAGCAGTGATAGGCAAGGTATCCTGCTCCGGCGAGCGCGCCTGCAATAACTGGTTTTGAAATCACGTTCTCGTGATTTTAGAGGAACAGACGAGGTGAACACCCATTCGGCTGCGCTCAGGCACGCTCCGATGACGAAGAGAAACAGAACGCCAAGAAGCGTCACCTCTTCTTTTTGTAACGTTTGTGACCTCGTGTTCATCTCCGGATTTGCTGATTTTCCATAAAACCGCAGAATCAGTTCGTCCATCCAAACCTCTACCAAAATCCACTCTGGCCGCTTGACCCCCGGTCAAGAACTCACATTGAGGAGTGGTGCACGTGCGATCTTTCAAAAGCGGGTCGGTGGTAGTGTGTCTTTTCCTGACGGTACTGCCGGGCACTCCAGTTTTAGAAGGTCAAGGTCATTCTCCAAAAGCAGTCAGGATCTCAGGTACCCTCAATCCCGGAAGCGTGACCGCCGGATCCTTAGTCACGCTCAGCGGGGCAGCGAGTGGAACGACAGTTGCCGACGTGAACGGCAACTACTCTTTTCCCGGTCTTCCAAACGGTAACTACACCATCAATCCTTCGAATCCAAGATTCAACTTTCAACCAGCCAGCCAGAACATCACTCTCCGAGGATCGTCCACTATATCGGTGGATTTTTCGGCATCGTCGCTTCTGCGATCAATCAGCATTAACGGAGCGATTGCATCGATCGCACAGGGCAGCACTGACCAGTTCACTGCGACGGCAACGTTCAGCGACGGCTCCACTCAAGATCTGACCAGTTCTGTAGGTTGGACCTCTTCCAATCCGTCGGTCGCGACCATGAGCTCTGGCGGTGTCGCTACAGGCGTAGGGGCAGGTGTCACGAACATCACGGCTACTTTCGCGGGAGTCACATCGAATGCGGTAGCTCTCACCGTGATCGCAACCACTCTGCAATCGATCACCATTAACGCCACCAACTCTTCCATGGCGAAAGGAACAAGCGTTCAATTCACAGCCACAGGAACCTACAGCGACGGCAGCACACAGAACCTGACGAACAACGTCACATGGACGAGCTCAAGTCCAGCCATAGCCAATATCAGCTCCGCTGGCCTCGCGAGTGGCCTTGCGATCGGTTCGGCGAACATCACCGCGACCCAAAATGGGATTACTTCCAACACCGTGCTCCTGACAATCACTCCGGCCATACTGCAGTCGATCAAGATCAATGCCGGCAGTTCATCGATTGCCAAAGGCACAACCCTTCAGTTCACGGCTACCGGAACGTTCAGCGATGGCAGTACACAGGACCTCAGCAACACCGCCACGTGGTCGACTTCAAATCAGGCGATTGCCACAGTGAACATGACGGGCCTGGCCACCGGTGTCGCGCTCGGGACCAGCAACATCACCGCGACCCAGAATGGAATCACCTCCAACAGCTTTCCGCTTAGCGTGACCGCTGCCATCCTGCAGTCGATCACAATTAACGCCGGCAGTTCTTCCATTGCGAAAGGCACAACAGTTCAGTTCACGGCTACAGGAACGTTCAGCGACGGCAGTACTCAGGACCTTACGAATACGGCCACATGGACGAGCTCGGCTACGGCGGTTGTGAGCATAAACGCCGGCGGATTAGCGAGCGCCATGGCCATCGGGTCGAGCAACATCACTGCAGCCCAAAACGGGATTACTTCGAATAGCTTCGCGCTGGCAGTAACGGCAGCCACGCTGCAATCGATCGCCATCACGGCGAGCAGTTCCTCGGTCGCGAAAGGCACGAGCGTTCAGTTCGCAGCGACGGGAACCTTCAGTGATGGAACTACACAGAACCTCACCAGCACCGCCACCTGGATGAGTTCGACTCCGGCGACAGTGAATATCAGCGCAAGCGGCCTGGCGACCGGAGAGGCCATCGGCACCAGCAGCATCACTGCCACACAAAATGGAGTTGTGTCCAACACTTTTCCTCTCACGATAACCGCAGCCGCGCTGCAATCGATCACTATCAGCGCGTCCGCCGTTTCCATCGCCAAAGGCACGAGCGTTCAGTTCACCGCAACCGGAACCTTCAGCGACGGCAGTACCCAGAGCCTGGCCGGCGCCGCTACCTGGAACAGCTCGAATTCAGCGGTTGCCAACGTCAGCGCGACAGGTCTTGTCAGTGGTGTCGCGATCGGCACCAGCAATATCACTGCTACGCAAGATGGAGTTACATCAAACAGCGTCGCCTTGTCTGTGACTGCGGCGGTATTGCAATCCATCGCGATCAATGCAAGCAGCTCTTCGATCGCTAAAGGCACCAGCGTCCAGTTCACGGCGACTGGAACGTTCAGCGACGGCACCAGCCAGAACCTCACGAATGCTGTGACCTGGGCGAGTTCGAGTCCGTCCATTGCCAACATCAGCGCTGGTGGTCTTGCGACCGGCGTAGCTATCGGCACTGCCAACATCACCGCAACCCAGAGCAGCATTGCCTCCAACAGCTTCGGGCTGACAGTGACCGCCGCCGCAATGCAATCGATCGCGGTTATCGGAAAGAGCGCATCACTCGCGATAGGATCCAACGAGCAGCTCAGTGCAACCGGAACTTTCAGCGACGGCAGCACGCAGAACGTAACCAGTTCCGCGGTCTGGGTTTCTTCCGATTCGGCCGCAGTCAGCCTCGATACAAGCGCCATGGCAACAGCCGCGGGCGTTGGTCAATCGACAATTTCCGCCTCGGTAGGAAACATCGCCGGCAGCATGACCATTTCAGCCACGGCAAGCATTTCAGGCACCGTCAGCGCAGCTGCAAGTGCCGGCACCACAATCACGCTGAGTGGAGCGGCTAGTGCCACCACTACACCTGATCTAAACGGCAACTATACGTTCACAGTCCTGGCGAATGGCGCTTACACCATCACACCTCAGAACAGTTCCTATAGCTTTGTTCCACTGAGCCTGTCCGCCACAGTGAACAATGCAAATGTAGCCGGGCTGAACTTCACAACCGCAGGCGGCAGGCCTTCGTTGAGTCCCTCGAGTTTCAGTTTTGGGAATGTCAACCTCGGGTCAACCGGACAAATCCAGGCGATCTTGAGCGCAGCAGGCGGAGATGTGACACTCACCGCCGCCACAGTCACAGGCGCCGGATTTGGAGTGAGCGGAATTACTTTTCCAGTCACAATCGCTTCTGGAAAGAGCGCGGTTGTTCCCGTTACCTTCGCTCCGACGGCCACGGGCAGCGCCTCGGGTTCTCTGTCTCTGAATAACGGAACGACGCCTCTGGCGACGGCGAACCTCGCTGGAACCGGCGCCGGACTCACAGTTACTCCTGCCAGCCTGACTTTCGGCAACGTGGCCGACGGTAGTACGAGTCCTCCCCTGGCATTCACGCTCAATGCTGTAGGAAACAGCGTCACAGTTAACTCCGACAGCATCGTGCAAAGCGGTGGCGGAGGCGGTGCATTCGCAATCAGCGCTGGGCCCAGCATGCCGATGACGATCGCCGCCGGTCAAAGCATGCAAATCAACGTGACGTTTGCACCCGCGTCGGGCTCACCAGGACCAGCTACGGGAATGGTGACGTTCGCCAGCAACATCAACAGCGTGGCTCCGTCGCTGTCAGGGAGGGGTTTGGCGAACGTGACGCTCGCCTGGAACGCCAGCACGACTCCCAGCGTTACTTACAACGTTTATCGTTGCGGAACATCAGCCACAGCATGTGTGCAAGCCCAGCCGGCTAATTTCACGCGCATCGCTGCTGGAATCAGTGGGCTTACATACCCAGATGCAACGGTCTCTTCAGGGCAGACGTATTACTACGCGTTGACTGCGGTGGATACGAGTGGGACGGAGAGCACGTTATCCACGGTTTCAAGTGGGGTCGCGGTTCCTTGATGGATCGCAGTGAACACGTTCACTTACGTGGTTCCGGCGGTCGCCCGCCGGTAGAAGGCATGCGACACAAATGCGATTGAAGTCGCCGTAGCTACTCATACACAACCATCTGTAGTCGTCGGCATTCGCAACTAGCCCCCCGCTTCACTGGATTGTTGTGCTTGAGTTTTACCGTTTCAGTTGCATGCGGCAGAGTTGCGAGCGTCGTAGCTAAAATGGGGATCAAGGATTTGCAGGAAAGCTCACACGGCGTCTCTGCGAACTCAGCCGCGCGTCATGTCGCATGCCTTGTACCGGCGGGGGCGGCCGGAACCACGTAAGCGGTCGGTGGAAATTTTGGCATTGTTTCCTCTTCCTACTCCACGCTATGCTCCGAGCAGACCCGGTTTATGGCCAAGCTCTTCGATCCCCCCCGGTACATCGCCCTGGACGGTCCGATTCGCGTAGGCAAGAGCACGCTCTCGGGCATTATTGCGGACCGGTTGCACGCGCAGCGCGTCACTGAGCCCGAAAACAATCCGTTCCTTGCGGCTTTTTACGATGGTGAGCCCGGCGCTGCATTTCAGGCGCAGTTTGCCTTCCTCATGGCCCGGTTTGATCAGCTGCGCGCGCTGGAGCGCAATCCGCACAAGGCGATCGTCTGCGACTACACTTTCGAAAAGGACAAGCTGTTTGCCTGCATCAACCTCAACGATGCCGAGCTGGCTGTTTATAACCGTTACTACAACTATTTCCGCGAACAATTGCCCACGCCCGACCTTGTCATCTACCTGCAGGCAAGTCCGGAAGTTCTGAAGAGGCGTCTGCGGAGGAAAAACGCTCCGGGTGAATCGGCAGTCAGCGATGACTACATTGAAGAGGTCGTCAAGGCATACGAGCACTTCTTCTTTCACTACACAGCTTCTGATCTGCTGGTAGTGAACACGAACGATATCGACTTCGTCGACCGCCATCAGGATCTACAGGAACTTCTGCGGCGGCTGTCAGAGCCGATCCGCGGCACGCAGTACTTCCTGCCGCTGGGATCTGAGGCGGCCAGCGCTTAGCTCAGGAACTGCCGGTTTAACCGATTCGCTACGGCGCAGCCTTTGGGCGAGTCAACCAGCGATAACTACCAACGAGTGCACTCGGTAGCTGCTGAAGAATATGCTGCTCAATTGATCTGTAGCGTGGAATTACTTCGTTTTCCAGCTTTGTGCTGGTGAACGTAATCAAGTCGTAACGAGCATTCTCACTCTTCTGTTTCAGCACTCAATATTCGTTCTTTATTCCGCGTAAATACAGCTTGTTCTTCACGAAATTCCATCTGAATTCATGATTGCCGGGATCTATTCCGTCAACCTCGAACAGGAGTGCATCAACAAGATGCAAGGCGGCATAAAAGTAGGCAGCCACCGCCCAATCGATATAGAGGCTGGTTTTGAGATCAAAGTGCTGCGCGAATTCCAGATTCTGAGCTGCCCGCTGAACGTGTTCTCCGGTTTTGGGCACTTGCCTTCAGGCTGCTCGATGGAATATCTGCTGACCTACAGATACATAGTCCTCTAAACGTCGTCCCGGCGAGAGCGGCACTACGTGAAAATCGAAACTGGCATCGGAGTGAGCCGCGGCAACTCTTTCCTCGACATCGGCAATAGCTTGCCAAACCGTGTCCTCATCCCTGCGAATGCCGACCCAAACGTACAGCCCGGCTTCCCCGTGAGCCAAACACACGGTCTCAACAGCAGGAATCTGGGCTAATTCTGCTTTGAGTTGCCCTTTAACAGCATCTAGAGATGGTGCGAGGATTGCCATGCTGTGTTGAGTGGACATTAGTGTATTCGTCTATCGATTTCAAACCCCGCCCTAGGCAGCGAAGTTCCAAAGGTAACTAGAGGCATTTTGGGATGCTTGTGGTTTGCTTTGTCCCAATTTTGCGCACTCACCAGCTCGCCAGCTAGGATCCTCAAAAGAGTATCTTTCCTAGACCGGGTGGATAGCAGTTCCCGAGCGTGGCACTCACACCTGCATCACTTCTTTTTCCTTGGCCTTGCTCATCTCTTCCATCTTCTTGATCTCGTCGTCGGTGAGCCGCTGGATCTCTTCGAGCGCGCGTTTTTCGTCGTCTTCCGAGATTTTCTTGTCTTTCAGTGCCTTCTTGATCAATTCGTTGCCATCGCGCCGAATGTTGCGCACAGCGGTGCGGTGATCTTCGAGGACTTTGTGCAGATGCTTCACCAAGTCTCTGCGGCGTTCCTCGGTAAGCGGCGGAACGGGAATACGGATGATTTTTCCATCGTTCTGCGGATTGAAGCCCATATCGGAAGTGCGCAGCGCCTTTTCAATCTCTGGGAATGAACTCGGGTCAAATGGCTGCACGGTAATCAACTGTGCCTCCGGAGCATGCACCTGCGCGATTTGATTCAGCGGCATTTCCGATCCGTAGTAGGCGACGCGAATGCTGTCGACCATGTGGACCGAAGCCCGTCCTGTGCGAGTAGACAGAAGGCTGTTGCGGAAGTCGCTCACAGCCTTGTCCATGCGGGACTTCAGTTGCGCATAGGGTTCTTTTAGCGCCGGATTGCCGGCCATCATGGAAACCGCCATCTCTTGCTCCCGAGCGGCGCTTCAGTTGCTGAAGCGGCGATATGAAAGAACGGTAATTATAAAGGAAGGTGCGCGAGGCTTCGCGGCACATAGTAGAGACGCAGCATGCTGCGTCTCTACCATTAGTCACCGCTTTGCCTGAATGCTAGATTGACATTGGAATGCCCATTCCGACCGAGAGCACATCGAGCCAGAAACCCGCACCAGCCGCGAGTGGGCGTTCGGCAAGTCTGGTTGCTGCGGGAATTTTTCTCAGCCGCATTGCCGGTCTGATTCGCGAGCGCGTCTTCGCACATTACTTCGGCAATTCCGACACAGCTGATGTCTTTCGTGCTGCCATTCGCATCCCGAATTTTCTGCAGAATCTGTTTGGGGAGGGAGTTCTATCGGCCTCGTTCATTCCTGTTTATGCGCGGCTGCGAGCGCTCGGTAAAGATGAAGAAGCAAGCGATGTGGCCGATGCGGTAGCCACCCTGCTCGCGCTTGTCACTGCAGTGCTCGTGTTGATCGGAGTGCTCGCGACTCCTTACATCATTGACGCCATCGCTCCGGGATTCCACGGCGCCAAGCGAGAACTCACCATTCGTCTCGTGCGCATTCTATTTCCCGGCGCTGGACTGCTGGTGATGTCGGCGTGGTGCCTGGGCATTCTCAACAGTCATCGCAAATTCTTTCTTTCTTACGCTGCGCCGGTCGCCTGGAATGCAGTGATGATCGCCACGCTGATCGGCTTTGGGCGCAACCACTCTGAGGAGTCGCTGGCTGTGATCACGGCGTGGGGATCGGTCGCAGGCAGCGCTTTGCAACTGGGCGTGCAGCTACCCGTGACGCTGCGCCTCATAGGCCGCCTGCGAATTCAACTTGCGCTTCAGCTCGCGAGTGTGCACGAGGTAGTTCGCAATTTTTTTCCTGTTCTTATCGGTCGTGGCGTGGTGCAACTCAGCGCCTACGTCGATTCGATCATTGCCAGCTATCTTCCGACAGGGGCGGTTGCGGCTTTGGGATACGCGCAGATCCTTTACACACTGCCGATCAGCCTGTTCGGCATGAGCGTGTCGGCGGCGGAGTTGCCGGCAATGTCGGGAACGCTCGGCAGCGACAGCGAGATCGCAGCGCAGTTGCGAACCCGTCTCGGCAGAGCGCTACGCCAGATCGCATTTCTTGTAGTTCCTTCCGCGATGGCGTTTCTTATTTTGGGCGATGTTGTGTCGGCACTGATTTATCAGTCGGGAAGATTCACACACGAGAACGCGATATACGTTTGGGGCATTCTCGCCGGCTCAGCGGTAGGACTGCTCGCGTCATCGCTGGGAAGACTCTACTCGTCGACGTATTACGCGCTGCGCGACACGCGCACGCCGCTGCGCTTCGCCATGATTCGGGTGGCGCTTACTACTTTGCTCGGACTCTTTTGCGCGCTGCGCTTGCCGCAGATGGTTGGCATTGATCGAAGTTGGGGTGTGGCTGGATTGACAGCGTCCGCAGGTGTTGCTGGGTGGATTGAGTTTTTGCTCTTACGCTGGAAGCTGCATCAGCGCATCGGCGCAGTAGCGCCTGCCAGCGCATTTCTGGCCAAGCTCTGGTTCTCCGCGCTGATATCTGCGGCGGTCGGTTTTGGGATTAAGCTCGCGGTTGGACATCGCCATCCCATTCTGGTCGCGACGGCGGTGCTGATTCCCTACGGTGTGCTTTATTTCTTGCTCACTTCGATGGTTGGGATTCCCGAAACGCAAACGGTGCTGAGAAGGTTGCGATCGATCATTGATTAGCGCGGAAGGCGCGATATTCCCGTAGCCCACGTGCGAATGGAGCCGTGGGTGGGAAGACACCCAAAAACCCGAGCCCGGAGGGCGGCATTCATTCGGCGATGCGTCGCGCAAAACAACGAATGCAAATCGTGATTATGGATTGAGAACATGGATGTGCAACGACATTCTGCATGTTCAAGAATGCCGCCCTACGGGCTCGTTTTCTTTTTGATACGTTTTACCCACGGCTGAGCCGCACGTGGGCTACAAGAATGCCGCCCTACGGGCTCGGGTTTTTGGGTGTCTTTCCATCACGGCTCATTCGCATGTGGGCTACGGGAATGCCGCGCCTTCGGCGCTGTGAATTACGTCTGAGGGCGGGGACTATTTTGCTGACATCGCCCTTGCTTTGAGCCGTACTTGACCCTTTTCGACTTCCACGCTGTACTCGACTATGGAAGTACCATACTCCCTGCGAAGCTGTTCGGTTTTTTTCTTGACGAATTGCTGGAACGATTCGAAGTTTCCGGCTGGGGCTTTGGCTTTGTGTTGCTTGCGAGCCTCTGCCATGGCGTCGTACAGGGCCTTTACTTTGTTCTTCTCGGCGTCGACATCTGAACAGGTAATGCGGAAAGGCTCCGGCTTGCTGATCTCGATTACTTCGGGAGCTTCGTCCTCAAAGTCGCGGAGACCTTGAATGGCCAGGAGAGCATCCTGCGGGCGGCGGTAGCCTTCTTCTTTGATCCTGAGCTTCTGCTGCCAAAGAGAGTTGTAGACCGCATACTTTTGCTGAACGGAGCTGAATTTGAAGCGTTGTCCATAGCTGAGCCGGCGGCCGTCGCTGTACTTTTTAAGCAGAGACTGCACTCGCCACTCGAGATCGGTGGGAGGTTTTTTGGCGCCCCCGCCGAAGAAAATGTCATACTCGATTTTTAGCCGGCGGACACTGTCCTCGAGTTGATTCAGCTCTTCGTCGATGGTCAAGGGCGCACCTGCGGCTGGGCACAAATGGGCCGCTTGGAGCGGAATATAGCATGGGAAATCCTTGCCCTTCCCGGGTGCCCGGAACCTTCGTAACCGCCTATGCAGCAGCTCTCGACATTGCACCTTTGGCACTCCCACCCCAGTTAGTCTTTGGGCATCTAAGACATAGCGTATGTCCGAACCTAACGTGCCCAAGATCCGGATTGTCCTGGCCGACGATCACGCCATTTTGCGGGAATCTCTGTCGCTGCTGCTCTCAACCCAAAATGATTTCGAGGTTGAAAGCTCGGCCTCGAATGGCCAAGAAGCGCTCGACATGGTGCAGCGCTACCATCCCGACGTGCTCGTGCTTGACCTCTTTATGCCTGACTTCGATGGCTTCGAAGTTCTGCGCACACTGGACCGTTCCGGCAACCGTGTTGCGACGGTTGTTCTGACTGCGTCGGAGTCAGACACTGACTATGCTCAGGTAGTACGGCTCGGCGCGCGCGGTCTGGTGATGAAGGGTGATGGTCCGCAGAGGCTATTTGAAGCCATCCGCCTGGTTGCGTCAGGAGAACTGGCGTTTTCTGACGAGTTGGCACACCAGGTTGTGAGTAGTCTCGCCAATGACACGCGAACGACTCATGCCACACCACAGGCGTCTTTGCACCGTCTCTCTGATCGCGAGCGGCAGATCGCTTATTCAGTGGCGCGGGGGATGAAGAACCGCGATATCGCCAACCAGCTCACTATTAGTGAGAACACGGTGAAGCGGCATCTGCAGAGTATCTTCGGAAAGACCGGGGCTCGGGATCGTTTGGAGCTGGCTGTTTTGGCACTCAATGAGGCGAGTAAGGCGGCTTAGCCTCTTGCTGTCTCTCGCTCTTGTCTTTCATTCCGAACCACCAGGTTTTGGCGATGAGGAATGACAACGACTATCCTACTTCCCAGAACCCGCCGCCAGCTTCTTGACCATAGCCAACACCAGCTTGCGATCGCTGTCGTTCAGATTGTTGGAATAACGGCGGAACTGGGTGAGGAAGCGGACTTCGTCGTCGCTCCATTGCGGAAGGTTCTTTCCATTTTGCGTTTCCGAATTGTGGTCGGCGAAAAACTGTGCCAATGCGATGTCCATGGCCGACGCTATTTTGGCTAGCGTATCGAGCGACGGAATCGTGTGGCCGTTTTCGACGCGCGAGAGATAGCAGCGCAGCAGCCCCGTACGTTTTTCGATGTCACCCTGCGACATGCCCTTTTGCAGGCGATAACTGCGGATAGTCTCACCAATATTCATATTTTGGGTTTTCTCGTCGTGGGGGCGGCGTCCTGGGGTGAGCGAATAGTAATCAGAGTAGAACCTTTCTGCAAGGGGAATTTTTGTCAGGCGGTTAATGGCTTCGGAGGTCCTGCGCGTTTGTGAGGCTCAAGGTAACGCCTTGGCTAGAACCGCACTTCCGTTGCCATGCTCGGAGGTCTAATTCCATGTACTTGGCTCCGGAAATGGGGTTTGGACGATAGGGTTCGATCTCTACGAAGCCTAGCTTTCGATAGATTTCCACCGCTCTGCCCATCTCGCTGGGCACGGTATCGAGTCGCATGCGCCAATATCCAACCGCCGCAGCGCAGCGAAGCAGACAATCGATCAGTTCGCGTGCGACTCCGGATCCGCGGAATGCTGGCCGAACATATAGACGCTTCATCTCGCAGACTTGTGGGCCATCGCCGTGCTTTCCTGCCATTTCACCTTCAAGGCGATGAAAGGCGACACAGCCGGCGACCTGGTCGTCAACCAATCCAAGCAGGAGCATTCCACTCGGCGGGGAATACTCTCCCGGCAAACGCGCCAACTCTTCTTCGAAGCTTTGGAAACAGAGATTGAAGCTCAGGGATTGCGCATATTCCTTGAACAACTCGCGCACCGCCGCAATGCGGACAGGGTTGTCAGCGGGGACGATTGCAATGCGATGCTTGCGGACCGGCGTTATTTCGGACATCAGTTAAGACCACGGTAAACATGCAGTATGGTGCGTCTCTACCAGGGGACGGGGAACGCTGCGGGTCATCCCATCAACATGCCCCCATTCACGTTGAGTACGTGCCCGGTGATGTAACCCGAGTCGGGTGAGGCCAGGAAGCAGACGGCGTGCGCAATCTCCTGATCGGTTCCGGCGCGGCCCAGCGGGATCGCTTTTGCCATGCTCTCGCGCAATTCGGAAGTCAGTACCTCCGTCATTGCGGTTTCGATCCAGCCGGGCGCGACTGCGTTCACCGTAATGTTGCGGGACGCCACCTCGCGGGCAACCGCCATGGTGAGTCCAATGAGACCGGCTTTAGATGACGCGTAGTTTGCTTGTCCCGCCTGCCCCATTTGTCCAAAGATGCTGGTGATGTTGATGATGCGTCCCCAGCGCTGCTTGAGCATGGAACTGATGGCGGCTTGAATGCAGAGATAGGGTCCGGTGAGGTTCGTCGCCAGAACGGCCTCCCAGTCTGCGCGTTTCATGCGCATCATGAGCTGATCGCGCGTGATGCCGGCGTTGTTGACCAGGATGTCGATCTTGCCGAAGCGTTCGATGGCTGATTTGAACGTCGTCTTGATCTGCTCTTCCTGCGCGACATCCATTGCGAAACTCGCTGCCTGCCCGCCCGCAGATGCGATTTCGGATTCGACCTGCTGCAGCTTCTCAACATTGCGCGCGGCGAGCGCAACGCTGGCTCCGTGCGCTGCCAGGCGCAACGCGCATGCGCGTCCGATTCCCTGTGATGCTCCGGTTACGAGTGCGACTCGGCCTTCAAGTGGTTTCATGAGGTTTGGCAAGCAAGAAATTATAGAGGACGTGCCACGAGACTTCCGCGCCTCAACTCAGAAGCATGAATGGGCGTCACTGTTTTGCGGTGAGCTGCCGGATCAAATCCACTTCCGCCTGTCGGTAGGGCGTGCCATCTGGAAGCAATATTTCGTGAAACCACACCGAAGGCTGATCGAGAACGTAGGGATGTCTCCAGGAATCCCAGGGGAAATATGTTTGCGTCTTGCCCGCGACGAATCCCCAATTGATCGCTCCGACCCGCTCCTGTTTTGCGATCGGCAGGATCGTGTCAAACGTGCTGCCGGCAGAACGAGCCATATATTCGGTGCAGATCACGGGTCGGTTGTACTTCTTCAGCCAGGCGACTTCACGCTTGAAGTATTCGGGCCAGGAATAGTTGTGGAAGCTAATGATGTCTGACTCGCGGAGCTGAATCTCCTGCAGGGTGCCTAGTTTTGTCTCATCAAGCGACTTGTCGACCTCCCACACTCCACTGGTGAGAGGCTGGATCGGATTCATCTCTCGCGCCCATTGGAAGACTTGCGGAAGAAGCACCGCAACTCTCGCCACCTTATCTTTCTCTTTCAATTCCTGTTTTGGGTAGGATCCCTGGTTGTCGGCTCCGGGTTCATTCCAGACATCCCATCCGAGAATGCGATCGTCCTTCGCGAAGGCTCCTACTATTCCCTGAACGTAAGACTTCAGTCGAGGATATTGGCTTTCATCTGTCAGGGCCGCCGCACCCGGACTCTGCACCCATCCTGAATTGTGAATGCCCGGAATCGGCGGATGCTGCGGGCCAAGATGCGGCAACGGGTCCCAGCATGAATCGAACAGCACAAACAGCGGCCGGATGTGATGGCGTGCCGCGATGGTTAGGAACTGGTCAATGCGTCTTTGCAACCCCGGCGCATCTTGCTGCCATAGCAGGTCGTGCAGGAAAACACGCATCGTGTTCATGCCCAGGCCCTCTGCCCAGGTGAGTTCCTGATCAATCTGCTCGGGATTGAAAGTAGCTTGCTGCCACATCTCCAGTTGGTTGATTGCCGATCTGGGAATGTAGTTGGCTCCCACCAGCCACGGCTGCCTGGCGTACCATTCCTGGGTTTTTTGCTCGGACCAGCGAGAAGTTTGAGTGTCGGCTGTGCTGGCGAATGCCGTGGCAATGAGCGCCACAGCAGCGAAAAGGAATTTGATCGCGGATGTCTTCATGAACGGGAAGACATTTTATTCGAGAAAAGCAGTCTGCGCGCGAGCCTATCCTACTGACTCGGATACTTCTCGCGGCTTCCAACTGCGCGCCGCCTTCACGAATTCGCGAAAAATGGCCTTCGAGGGCTCATCCGCTGCGTAAGTTCGCTCGGGATGCCATTGCACGGCCAGGACGAAGTGGTCAGGGGAGGTGCCTTCGAGCGCCTCGATGATTCCGTCTTCGGAACAGCGGGCCACAACGCGCAGGCCGTCACCGGGGACGTCGGCTGACTGGTGGTGGCTGGAGTTTACGCGCACGTGCTCAGAGCCGAGCACTTGCGAGAGTCTCGATCCGGGAGCAACTTGAACGTCGTGTGCGAACTCCACTTTTCGCCCGGCCTCGTGATTCACGCTCGTGTTCCCAATGTGCTGTACCAGAGTTCCCGTGCGCCACACGTTCAAGGATTGCAGTCCATAACAGATTCCCAAAACCGGTTTGTGCAGGTTGTGTGCGTCCTGCAGCAGTAATTCATCCAGGTTGTCGCGGCCTGCGTCAGCAGTCGCAGTCTTGGGGTGGCGTTCGGCGCCGAACTTCTGCGGATCGACGTCTGCAGGACTCCCGGGCAGCAAGACCCCCTCGCAGCTTGTGATCAACTTGGCAATTTCGTGTGGCGTCGCGCGTGCGGGAATGACAACCGCTTCGCCGCCCTCAGCCTTGATGGCGTCAAGATACTGGGGCAGGGAACGCTGGTTATATTCAGGGTTGGAAGAGGTAGGTTCGGGAATCGCAATGCGAGGCTTCACTCCAGTAGTTTACAAGCTACGGAGCTGCGAACCTTCGGAGCTACGAACCTTGAAAGCTAGCTTCCCACGTGCAGCGGGATGAACTGCGGCCTTGGGCTGTTCGCGTCGCGTCCTTTTCGTTTGCTGAACGCGTTGCGGTAAACAGCGTCATATTGAGCCCCCACCGCTTCCGGGCTGCGTGTCGCGCGACAATGATCTCGCCCCGCGGAAGCAAGCGCGCGGCGGAACTGTGGATTTCCAGCAAGAAAGCTGGCGCGCTTGGCGATATCGCTTACCTCGCCCGCCCGGAACCAGAGGCAGCCGCGGCCTTCCGGAGTGATGTCGCGATGCTGCTCCGCGTCACACGCGAGCAGCGCGCGCCCATGTGCGAGAACCTGAACGGCGATCCCGCCGGCAGCGTGTTCGCGGTCGCAAATCACGACATCTGCTGTTGCCAGAGCTCTTTCTTGCACGCAAGGAGGCAAGACGCAAATCCACGGCATTAGATTGCACGACGAAGCTATCTCAGAGATTGAATCTTTATCAGTTCCGTCTGCGAGCAAAACCAGCCGGACATCAGGATTGTCGCCGCGCACCGTGCACAGCACGCGCATCCAGCGCAGGAATGCGGCACGATTTTCCGATTCGCTACCCTCGATAGCCGGCGCAAGTAACAGGACTGTATCGGGTCCGGCGTTCGCCAATTCGATCAGCCATTTTCGTTCGGGGACAGACTCCAACAGAGTCTGCTCGACAGGCTGTGGGATCAAGAATACATTCGCAGCATTCACGCCGCGATCCAGGCATGCGAGGCGCTGGATATGATCGTTGACAACCACCGCCCCGGCCCGCGTGAGCACAAACTGCTCGGCAACGCGGAAGGAGCGGCCAAGCCACGAGTTCTCATCGCCATTCCCAGCCGCAGCGGCCAGCTTTTCAATGGGCCGCCTGAATTGATACACGACCGAGGATGAAACCCGTACTGCCGCCATTCCTGCCGAAAAAGAATGGGCGTGAAGCAATTCGGAGGAGGTTTCGGCGGCGCTCTCGTAGATCAGATTTTTCCATTCACGCACGTGACCCCAGGTTTCGAGGAGAGAGATCGAGCGCGCCTGTTCTCGTTTTCCTGTTTTGAAAAATCCAGCCGTTCCTATAGTACCGTTTGGCGTAAGCAGGGAAGGCCTCATGCCCACAGCCAGCTGACCTTCCACTAGCGGCAAGACATCCCGTGCCAGTTCGCAAGCGTGAATCACGGCCCAGGGATAGGATTTTGGAGAAGGATGCCGGCGCGTCTCCGCCTCGGCTAAATGAGTTCGCAGACTATTTCCAGTCGCGGCGGGATCTTTCCGGTTCCTGAATCTCGTTAAGGCCATGCGCTAAGAAACTTCCTTCCGCTCGGAGGCGAGCAAGCGCGAGTACGTCAGCACCTGGTTACGGCCTCGTGACTTCGCGGCATACAACGCGGCATCGGCGCATTCAATTAATTTCTGGCGGCAATCGGCGTCGCAGCCGTACACAGCTATTCCGATGCTGATTGTGAGCTTCTTGTGGCCATTCGATGCGTCAATTTGGAAGTCCGCGTTTTGAATGGATTTGCGGATGCGCTGTGCTACCGAGATTGCTTCCTCTTCCATGGCCTCAGGAAGGATGATCACGAATTCTTCTCCGCCATAACGAGCCACTGTATCGACTTCGCGCATATCCTTCACAAGCAGTGAGGTAACCTGGCGCAACACAGAGTCCCCGACCTGGTGTCCGTGAGTGTCGTTTAGCGCCTTGAAGTGATCGATATCGACCATGAGCAGGGCAAACTGTTCGTTTCTGCGATCCGAGCGCTTTACTTCGAGGTCTAATTGCTGCTCGAAATATCCTCGTGTCCGCAGTCCGGTCAGATAGTCGGTGAATGCGAAGCGCAGCAGGCCTTCATTGGCCTGCTCGCGCGTGAGTAGATTCTCAGAGACGAGAGCAAGAGTCCACAATAATTGCGCGTCATCCTCGGTGAAAGCCTCGCTCTTCTCACAAAAAAGCTGTAAGGATCCCAACACTCTGCTTTTCACGAACAGCGGGACGATCAGGGCAGACTTTGCTCCAGTCGCCGCGAGTTCAGCGTCCACCTTCGGATTGCGTCCCGTTTCCATCAACAACGGCTGAGCTTGCTGGGTCACCCAGAAGTGCAGGAGATTTCCGCCCCATGGCACCTGGGGACCGTCATTGATGTGCCCACGACGCAAGCGTAGTTCGGTCTTCTCCTGCGGCTCGTTCCAGAAATAGACGCAGGCGCTGTCGAAATTCGTAATAATTCCCGCAAGATCGCAGATCAGATTCAGCGCCGGGCCCAGCTGCATCTGCGATCCGGTAATAATCGCCATGCGCAGAATCGCCTGCACGCTGCGCCAGCGTTTGCCCAGGATCTCTGGGCTCAATTCGCCTTTCGGAGACACGGCAAACTGCGATGTGTCGAGTTCGGGACCAGACGGTATAGTCATTGGCAAATGATGAAGAAGCACGAATTCTGGATCTGAACCAGGCCCGAGACAGTTCTACTGCTGCTCCTAAGATGCCGAATCAAGGGGACTTCGTGGTATCGAGCTGATTAACCTGAGGACATGGCCGATTTCCTGTTGAAGAAGTCAGCGGGCATTTTACCGATGAAACCGGAAGATATCGGCTAAAATTCGGCGACTTTGCGTGGAGCTCTCCTCGAACTTTTTGGGCGTTTCCCGTAGGTCCAGAAAAATGAAGCACTTGCAAACTACTCCGTTCCGGTACTAGGATACGTGCAGCTGTGAACACGCTGCACCCCCGAAAAGCGTGTCGCTCGCGTCGCCCGTTCCAAAATCTGAAGTTGCGGTTCTACCCTGTTCGTTTCCTGTGCTTGGCCGCACTGTGCGCCAGCACGCCACGGAGAAGCGTCATGGCTTGGTACGCATACTGCATTACCGAACAGAAAGCGTTCCTAGGTTCTGCTCGTTCTCGTCGTCCCTTCCCAGTTGATGGATTAAACGGTGTTCGTGGCAGTCAAGTATTTGCCTATCCCAGCGGGGAACTCGCAGTCATCGTCAGTGAATACACGCCTGGTGAGCTGAATCAGCAGGCGGTCATCGAACATGCGCGCGTAGTCAGCGAATGCTTCCGCAACACGACCGTGTTGCCGTTCCGTTTTGGAACCGTCTTCGACACGGACGAAGCCATGCGCCGGGCTATCCGCGCCAATCGCAAAGCCTTCACCGACTCGGTCTCGCGACTGAGGGGCAAGGCGGAAATGCATCTCAAACTCGTGGTAAAGGACGGCTCTCTGCGCGAAGCCATGAACGACATCGAACTGCCTACTTCGGTCGGCGGCGAGTATCTTTGCCGGCTCCGGGAAAAGGCAGTTCGGCATCGGGAACGGCAAACTAAGGCTCGCGCCATCTCTGTCCAGGTAAACAAACTCTTTCATCCGCTCGAGGAAGATGTGAGTTGTCGCAAGAATAATGGTGGCGGCATGCTCATCGATATCGCCCACCTGATCGATGAAAAATCGGTGGAGCGCTATCAGAACAGCTACTCCAGCGCGGCCCGCCAGCTTAAAAACTGCGAAATCCTCATCAGCGGACCTTGGCCTCCCTATCACTTCATGCCCGGTAAACTCCGGACTCCTGGAAGCGCTAATTCGTAGGAAATCCGGTTCGCGTATCTGCTGCCCGGCCATTCGGCCGGGCATTTTCGTTGCATTCAATGGCGATTCGATAGGGATAACCCTTTAGTTATCTTTTGGAGAGCTTCTCTTGAAACTTCTGCAATGCTTTCCTCGAAATCTGGGCTAACATAGGCATCCAAGTACCACTCTTGGGAATCTGAGTACATGATTCAGGCCTCGGATGCCGGCGAACTGGCTTTGCTTCCATATCGGCTAAGCTCAGCAGCCCACCGCGCTCACTACTCAGCTTTCTTGCCTTAAGCGCAACGATCCGAACAGAACGCCATTAGAGAGGGCCGTTTTTGCCGTTTAAGACCCGGATTTTGATTGCCGACGACGACCAAACGATGGCGCGCTCGCTGAGCGACTACCTCTCGCGGCGCAACTTCGACATCGCTTTTGCCGGCAATCACGAAGAGAGCCTGCGAACCCTGCGGTCATTTGACCCCGGGGTCGTCTTGCTGGACTACGCGCTGCCACCGGTGGATGGCGGGGAAACCCTGGAGCGGCTCAAACAATTGCGCCCCGAAATGCCTGTAATCGTTTATTCGAATGATGCAGATGCCGAGGTCATCTTCCGACTTTCGAAGTTGGGAGCCGACGACTATCTGAAAACTCCGTTCCAACTCAACGATCTCTTCACGCGAATCTCGCGAGTCCTGGAAAAGCGTGGACCAAGCGATGGTGGACAGTTGCGCGATCGCGTGCGGCGGCAAAGTGATTTCTCCACCCTCTTCGGCACCAGTCCGCGTATGGAGGAGATCAAGAACACGATTGAGCAGGTGGCCGATACCAACGCCACTGTCCTAATCCGGGGCGAGAGCGGAACCGGAAAAGAAGTAGTTGCCCGGATGATTTATGGCCAGTCGATGCGCCGGGAAAAACCTTTCGTCAAGGTGAACTGCGCAGCGATCCCGCACGAATTGCTCGAGAGTGAGTTGTTCGGATACGAACCCGGAGCTTTTACCGGAGCCAACCGTCAGAAGCTGGGAAAGTTCGATCAGGCGAACTTCGGCACGCTATTCCTCGACGAGATTAGCGAGATGCATCCGGCGCTCCAGGCAAAACTCCTGCATGTGCTGCAGGACGGACAATTCTCGCGCCTCGGCGGCAAGCGCGACATCGCTGTTGACGTCCGTGTGCTTGCCGCAACGAACAAATTCCTGGAACAAGCTGTGGCCCGAGGCTCTTTCCGCGAAGATCTGTTCTACAGGCTGAACGTCGTCACCGTACACATTCCTCCACTGCGAGACCGGCGGGAGGAGATCCCAGTATTCCTGGAATTCTTCCTGCGCAAATACAGCGAGTTCTACGGTAAGCAGCCGCCGCCATTCAGTGAGTACGCCGTCACGCGGATGATGGAATACACCTGGCCCGGAAACATCAGGGAACTGGAAAACCTGGTGAAAAGGTATGTGATCGTCGGGAACGAGTCGCAAATCATCCGCGAACTCTCCATTCACAAGCCCATCATGTACTCTGAGGCGGCAAACAGTGCGCCTCCAGCTCCAGCCGCGCCCACTCATCTCGACTCCCAGCCCCCGGTGCCCCAGATATCAAGGTTTTCGGGAAATTCGAAACACCTGAGGGAGGATCGGCTGTCCTTGCTCGAAATCGGTCGCCGGGCAGCCATGAAAGCTGAACGTGAAGCGATCGAGCGCGTGCTCCTGGAAACCCGTTGGAATCGCCGGCAGGCAGCGAAAATCCTCAAGATCAGCTACAAAGCTCTGCTGAACAAGCTCAAGCTTATGGAAGAGCAAAGTACCCAATCTGAGCAGACCGAAGCCTAAAAGTGGTACTTGGATTCCATATAATCTTCCGAAGATTTTCGATCAGGAAGCGCCTTCCACAATACTTAGGGTTTTCCAAATGCAGCAAAGTCGCATGAATCCTATTCGTTTCTAAGTTGCGCGTTTTCAACACCTAAACGAATGAGCTTTGGCGGGCGAAGTGCATAAGGGATTGGTAATAAAAGAGGCTACATATTTGAGACCTATGGTCTTGCACAATGGAAAATTCCTTCACCCATGCCTGATCGCGGTGCGGTCTGGTACCTTGCTTCTCCTTCCGTGAACGGTTCCCTCCCCTTTGCCTCTTTGAAACAAGCCCTCAGTGATGAGGGCTTTTTTCTTGGACGCCGTGAGCATTCGGCGGTCGATGGGAAGGGCTGTCGGCGCTCCACGTTCGGCTTTCGGCCTCTGATCCGATTTGTAAGTCCAGTTTGCTTCCCGATTTGGAATTCTTGACCAGATTCAATTCCCGCTGTCATTTAAATTCTTCGTACCCACCGGTCCATTGACCGAAAGCCGACTGCCCAACTCCGGTCTACTGGCCGACTGCCGAAAGCCGACCGCCTGTCCGCGCAGCAGGCCATGTTGACGTGGAATTCCGTGCGGGCATATGATTTTTTGTTTCCCCAAAAGCCGCCGCGGCATCTATCTATTTTCGACTTTTTGCGAGGTGAGCCAGGGAATGCAGGCAACTATGGAAAAGAAGCGCCTGGAACAGTTCAGGAAGCAGCTCGAGCAGCGGCAGCAGGAGCTGCGCCGAGTAGTATCGCGGACACAGGAAGACGGCCGCATCGCGGATGCGGAAGCCGCGCAGGACATCGCCGACCGCGCCGCCAATTCCTATACGAAGGAATTCCTCTTCGCGCAGAGCAACAACGACCGCCAGCTACTCGGGATGGTCGAGATGGCACTCTCACGCATCCGCGAAGGCAGCTTCGGCGAATGCATCCACTGCGGCAACGAAATCAACGCCAAGCGCCTCGAAGCGGTGCCATGGACGCGCTACTGCATCGAGTGCCAGGAGAAAATGGAAAAGGGCTTACTCGAAGAGTCGCACACCTAAGAACAAGTTGGAATCCGGCCGCTAGCGGCCGGATTTCCTATTTTCGGCGCCTTCTTCGCGTCTTCTGCTTCGCCGTTCTCGCACAGGGCGAACTTCACGGTGCGCGTAGGAGCTAAGAACCGCCTCACCCGGATGCGCGTTTTGAGGTGGGTTCGATGGTGGTGAACTTTCCATAGCGCTGCTCACTTCGAACACACCTTCCCAGAACGTCGCGCGTCCGCCAACGCCAATGTTGGAGTCTGGATCTTTGCTATTCATACGAATCACTCACTTAAGAAGCGTTCCTGGAGAAATTCGTCTACTGCTTGAACGAAAAAGATGGCCGGCAGCGGTTCTACAGGCTGCGGAAGAAGGAGGATTTGCAGTAGGGAAGGGCACGGCTCATCTGTGCCGTAAATGCGATCCCACAATGGTTCGGCTTTAGCCGCTGAGGTAAATGCCTTGTTTCATCAGCAACACGCTGCCTCGGGCGATAAAGCGCGAACCATTTCTAACCCGCATGACTAAAGTCGGGGCCCTTCCCTAAAGCTCCTTTCCACACCATTTTTCGGCAACTTGTCTGCCGCTGATCAACACATGGTCTGCCCTGGAATGGCCGAGCAGCTTCGGCAGGTTGTCGAGGAGGGTAGCTGCTGGCGCAGAATTCTAGCAGGAATGCAACAGCCGTGATTCGGATCTGTGCTGTGGAAAATCCCAGCTCAGCTTTCCAGCCAGTTCGCGTACAAGCGGTGAAACTGATGTACGCCCTTTTCCTGCTTGGCGCTGAATCGGCCGCGAGTATAGCTGCGCGACTTCAAGTTGCGATGAACGACTTCGCAGATGCGTCCATCTTCGATCTGAATTTCGTCGCTGAAGCGAATGGTTTGGGTTGGTGCTTCCGTCTTGACCACACTCTCCGGGAAATACCATTCGAAGACAGCGACGCAACGCTCCGTCGCAAGCGGCAGCACGATGTTGAGCGAAACGTTATCGGGATAGCAATTCAACATCCAGTTGGGAAAAATCCAGAAGTACTCAGCTTCATCTCCACCCGACGCCTGGCTGTAGCGGCGCTGCACGTCCTTTTCGTTCTCTGGACCGCGAATTGGACTCGCCTGGCGTGAGTGGAACGCAAACGTTTCAGTGACGTATTGACCGTAGTCCAGCTCGCGATTCAGACTGGGATGCACGCTGGGCAGGTGATAGCCCTCGAGATAGTTGTCGATATAAACCTTCCAGTTGCACTCCATCACGTATTCGCGCCGCTCGGCCAGCTTGAGCTTCTCCAGCCGGTACTTCGCGGCTTGCTCCGGCAATTCGCGCAAGCCGGAGACCAGAGCCCCAGCTCGCGCATCGAGGTTAACAAAGACCCACGCTCCCCATTCCCCAATGGGAACGGGTTGCAGGCCAAACTGGGAATGATCGAAGTTTGTGGTTCCATCCATCTCTGGAGCATTCAGCAAACGACCATCGAGGGAGTACGTCCAGCCGTGATAGCCGCAGCGAAACACTTTCCGCGATCCACAGCCTTCCGCCGGCGGACCGGCGCGATGACGGCATACGTTGTAGAAGCCGCGCAGAACGCCATCGCTGCCTCGGACGATCAGCAAAGGTTCGCCAGTCAGTTCAGCAGTGAAGTAATCTCCGGGATTCGCAACCTGATCACGCCGTCCAACGATCTGCCACGTCTTACTGAACAGAACTTGTTTCTCGCGCTCAAGCAACGCCGGATCGAGATACACGTCAGCCGGAAGAGTCCACGACTTCCCAACCGCGGGATCGATTTCGAAATTCGAATTACGCGAGCGGGAAACGGTAGCCATGTTGGGAATTCTATTTAACCATGAGGTCGGGGTGAATCGGGTGATCGGGCCACTGGAAGGATCGGTTGATCGGGCCATCGGGTGATCGGGTTGAAGTAAAAAGGCTTTCGGCACTCGGCTGTCAGCTTTCGGCCTCTGGGTTGCTATGTAACTCACAGAACAGCTTCCTGGCAGAAAGCCGAACGCCGATAGCCGAAAGCCTTTTGGGTTTCACTTCACCCGATCATCCGATGACCCGGGTTGATCGGGTGAAGTAAGAGGCGTGCTTTTCTAGACACTGTCATTCCGAAGCGCTTGATTGTGGCGCGAGGAATCTGCTGTTATTTTTTACGTCCGCAGGAACAGCAGATCCCTCACTTCGTTCGGGATGATAGTAAAACGAAGAGAACGCGATGACACTAAAAGGGAGAGAACGGCATGGCCACTGGAAGGATCGGGTGATCGGGTGAAGTAAAGAGGCTTTCGGCACTCGTACTCGGCTGTCGGCCTCTGGGTTGCTATGTAACTCACAGGACAGCTTCCTGGCAGAAACCCGAACGCCGATAGCAGAAAGCCTTTTGGGTTTCACTTCACCCGATCACCCGATCACCCGATCACCCGATCACCCGATCCTCCATGACCCGATCACGCGATCCTTCCTCGCCCTCAGCGGTAGAAGTGCGGAGTTCCGAGCGCAAACGTGGACGCCTGCTGCAAATCCTTGGGTTTGGATTCGGCATTGCCGTCATCGTCGGCAACACCATCGGAGTCGGCATGCTCCGCACTCCCGGTGATGTTGCTACTCAGCTCCCCAGCCGGGGGCTGTTCATTGCGGTCTGGATCGCCGGCGGTTTCCTAACTTTTCTTGCCGCCATAAACATCACTGAGCTGGGTACGATGCTGCCCTATTCCGGTGGACACTACACGTTTGCGCGGCATGCTCTAGGCGAATATCCCGGCTTCGTGATCGGTTGGACCGACTGGCTTTCAACCTGCGGCAGCGAGTCCGCCGCGGCTGTGGTGATGGGCGAGTATCTCGGCATTCTCTTTCCTGAGCTGGCAGGGAAGTCGCGATGGCTGGCAGCGATGATTCTGATTTTGCTGGCAGCCTTGCAGTGGCAGGGAGTGCGCTGGGGCAGCGGCTTCCAGCAGTTCAGCACGCTGCTGAAAGGTTTGGGATTCTTTGCCTTCGTAATTGCCTGCCTGCTTTTCAAACCGCCGAATTCTCAATCGCTTTCGGCGGCTACGGCTGCACTGCCTCATGGATGGCCTTTGTTCGTTGCCTTTCTAATCGCAATGCAGTCCATGATCTACACCTACGATGGATGGGCCGGTGTCATTTACTTCTCGGAGGAAGTCGAAGATCCCGCTCGCAACATTCCGCGCTCGATGTTCGGTGGCGCTCTGGCCGTAGCCGCGATCTACATCTCAGTCGGTTGGGCGATTGTGCATGTGCTGCCGATCTCCGCCGTCGCAGGACAGCAAATGGCGCTGGGAGCGGCCGCCGATCGTCTGTGGAGCGGTCAGGGAACGCGCCTGATCGCGGCGCTTACCGTGATTTCGGTGATCAGCTTCATGAACGCATGCCACATGATGGCTTCCCGGATATTGTTCGCGATGTCACGGGACAAATTGGTCATTCGGCAGGCCGATATCGTGAATCGGGGAGGAACTCCGACCATCGCCTTGGCGCTCAGCACTGCGGCGGCGCTGATGTTCATTGTGTACGGCGGATTCAACAAGATCATCGCGGTGTTGGCGTTCTTCTTCGTCATCAACTACATCGCCGATTTCATTTCGATCTTCGTGTTGAGGCGGCGCGAACCAAATCGGGAACGACCCTATCGAATCCCGGGCTATCCCTGGACGACGATCTTTGCACTGCTGATCTACCTCGGATTTCTGGCGAGTATCTGCGCAGCAGACGCGCGCAACAGCTTGTATGCGCTGATTCTCTTGGCGGTAAGTTATCCAGCGTTCCGGCTTTCGAAGAGACTCGCGACGGGTATACCAGGTTAGCTAACGTGGTTCCGGCCGCCCCGGCCGGTACACGGTTGAGGAACCAACGAGTATTGGTGAACCCAAATATTTTTTCGGTGTAAGAACTTCCAACGACGAGCTAATTCTTCTACTCGAATGCAAGCGAGTTCAGCTTTGTGCCGGCAGAAGAATCAGCTGGTCACTCATTGCTGAGTACAAAAGTGCTTGTATTCACGAGCATTCGTGGGTTTCTTCAGCCTTGTACCGGCCGAGGGCGGCCGGTACCAGGTTACGGCGAGAAGCCGGTTTTTACCTGGTACTGGACAGAATGATGTTGTCAATCAATCGTGTTTTCCCCACAAAAGCCGCTACAGCCACCAGGGTCCCTGTCCCGATTTGGGAGACAGGGTCCAACGTATCCCGGTCCACGATCTCGATATAGTCCACTCTCACCGCCGGTTCGCCGGCAAGAACCTGGCGCGCAGCCTCGATCAGCTTCGCTGAACTGCGCTCACCGCCTCGATATCCCGATTCGATCGCGCGCAAGGCTCGCGAAAGCGCCGCTGCCTGCCTACGTTCTTCTGGCGACAAATACGCATTGCGCGATGAGAATGCCAGACCATCCGGCTCGCGCACGATCGGAACCACCACAATCTCAAGCGGAAATATCAGATCGCGAGCCATGCGCTTGATGATCGCCACCTGTGCCGCATCCTTTTGCCCAAAGAGCGCCACGTCCGGCTCGACGATATGAAATAGCTTTGCCACAACCGTAGTGACGCCGCGAAAGTGTCCCGGACGCGAGCGTCCATCCAGTCGATCGCTGATTCCTTCCGCTGTCACAAACGTGACAGCTCCTGGCGGATACATCTCTTCGACACTGGGCACGAACAATAAATCGACGCCCTCGGCCTCGAGTTTTTTCCGGTCGGCTTCGAACGTTCGCGGATATTTCGCAAGGTCTTCATTGGGCCCAAATTGTGTCGGGTTCACGAAAATCGAGGCCACCACGAAGTCAGACTTCGCTTTGGCTGCACGCACAAGGGAGATGTGCCCATCGTGCAATGCGCCCATGGTGGCAACAAATCCGACTCGCTTGCCCTGCAGCTTGGCAGCGCGTGCCTCCGAGCGAGTCTCGACAGCACCGTGGAGGATTTTCATTCAGGAATGTGCTCGAATCTCGATGGACTGCTTTACTCGCAATGACAAAAACAAGAGCGAACACGAAGGTCACGAAGGCAAAGCGAGGTCACAACGCCGGCATCTGTTTTTTTGTGACCTCTAGTTCTGCCTTCGTGACCTCCGTGTTCGCTCTTCGGTCTTATCTCGTCATCGCCCGTTTACGCGCTCGAATCGTTTCCAAATCGGCCTGAGTCTCGCGGGGCAGATGATACGACTCCACGTCAGCCGGAAAGGCCTTCGACTCGACGTCAGCTTTGAACTGTTTCACCGCTCCCGAGATCAGCGCGCCCGCATCGGCGTACTGCCTGACGAACTTTGCCGGCTCGCGGTCGGTGAGATTCAGAATGTCATTGATCACGAGCACCTGCCCGTCGCAATCCGGTCCTGCGCCGATGCCGATGGTTGGACACTCGACTTCCTCGGTAATAATCCGCGCCACCTCGCGAGGAATGCCTTCCAGCACAATTGAGAAGACGCCCGCTCGATGCAGCGCGACCGCATCTTTCACCAGCCTCTCGATTGCGGCGAGGCTTTTGCCCTGCACGCGATAGCCGCCCATCATGTGCACTGATTGAGGAGTCAACCCAATGTGTCCCATGATGGGAACCTCGGCGTCCAGCAGCCTATGAATGAGGCTGACGCGCTTCTCGCCGCCCTCGATCTTTACGGCCTCGGCCCCGCCGTCCTTCAAAAAGCGGGCAGCGTTCTTGACCGCCTGCTTCTCATCGACGTGATACGAGGCATACGGCATGTCGGCGATGACGAGCGCACGGCGTACTCCACGGCGCACAGCGCGCACGTGATGCAGCATCTCATCGACCGTGATCGGCAAGGTGTTCTCATAGCCGAGTACGACCATGGCGAGCGAGTCGCCCACCAGGATCATGTCGATTCCAGCCTGATCGACCAGCCGCGAAGTAACGTAATCGTAAGCGGTAAGACACGTAATCGGCGTGCCCTGCTGCTTCTTTTCTTGTACGGAATTGATGGTGACCTTGGCGTCGTCACCAAAACGAGGCGAGGTGATGCTCATTGTTTCCTCCAGTGCACTTCCACAGATGGATAGCGCCTGTAGCTGCAAATAGGGTGCAGACGAGAGAATTCTAGAGCAGCAATTAGCAATTAGCAATACCCGAAAGGCAGCAATAAGCGATTAGCGATTAGCGATAAGCAATTAACTAAAGCAGAAGACCATTGTTATCCATGGTTTAGCTAATTGCTAATCGCTAATTGCTGCCTTTCCGCTGCCTCTCTGCTGCCTTTTCAGTGCTGCTCCAAAAGCACTACATCGCGTCTCCCTCTGGCGCTCCATTCAGTCTCACGCTCCTCGTGCTTCATCTGAGTCTCCCGAGGCTCGGTGAACTTGAACTGCTTGCTGGGAGTAAGTTCCTGCTTCTGGTACGAGGACCCGATATCTTGCCCGTACACCACTTGCGGCGTCGCGGCCATGCGGTAGTAGAGCAGCTTGCCGACGAACTGGCCGTCTTCCAGCAGGATCGGCATATCGTGCGCACGGACTTCGAGCACTGCCTTCGTGCCCGGAATCTCACCCTGGGCACCGTATCCGAATCCCGGATCGAAAAAGCCCGCGTAATGGACGTGGAACTCGCCCATCGTCGGATCGTATGCAACCATCTCGGCGGCATGGTCGGGGGGGACGCGGACTTTTTCCTTCGACGCCAGCAGATAAAACTCATCTGGTTCCAAAATGAGACGACGACTGGCCGGCTTGCGGATGAACTCCCAGAAGTCCGCCATCTCATAATGGCGAATTTTGCTGAGATCAATGGGTGCAGCGTATTTCTTTGCCTTGTAGGCAACGATGTCCGACCGCTCGCTGCCTTCCAGGTTCACCGTCACTGACAGTCCGCGATTGATGGCGTCCACGAGACGATCCTCGGTCTCGTAGCGAACCAGTTGGTCGTCTTTGGCAAGCTCACGCAGCACACTGTCGCGCCGAGCCTCCGCTTTGCCGCGGATGAAGCGAAGCTGATTAAGCTTGAGGCCTTCGCGAACATAGACAGGGAAGCTTCGGGTTACGACTTCCGCGTACAGCTCACCCGAGTATCCGCGTGGAACGCGCTCGAACTCTTCGCCGTGTTCGGTGATCAGTCGCGTGAAGATGTCCAGGCGTCCCGTAGTGCTCTTAGGATTCGCGATCCCGCTCACGTCTGCGGGCAAGTTCAGAGTTTCGGTGAGCTTTACGATGTAGACCGAATTTGGCGTCAGCAGAGTTGGCTGGCGCAGGTCGAGCGTGTCGATTAGCAGCCCATCATGAACCTTCTTTAGCAGCGTGGACGATTTTCCCGGCAGAAAGCTGGCTCGAACGTGAAGCGCCTGTGTGCCCAGGCGTAAGTCGATACTGGCAGGCTGAATCTGCTCGTCCTTAATGGGGAGCGATTCCGGAGCAACAATTACTCCGTTCTTGACCAGCGCACGCAGCGATTGCGCCGGCAGGATTCCGTTGTTGCGCTCCAGCTCAGGTTCATTCGGCAGGCTTTGCTTGGGTGTATTCATCGCTAACGGCAGGTTACTTGCCACAAACCGTGAGGGCAATAGGCAGCTTCGCTGAAAACTCGGTACCAACGGTGGAATTCGCGTACAGAATAAATAATGGTTCACCGGGCTGGCTGAATTGCTGTTCGCGTCGGGGCATCCACCCTGAGTCGTGCCGAAGAGTGGGGTTGGAAATATGCGATTACTTCCGGCACGACTGAAGTCAGTGGCCTGACACGAACCCAATCGAGCTCATTTTTCCTGGCGTCAAGCGTAAGCTGGGGTTAACACTGATTTAACATTTCGGCCCTATATTTATCGTCGGCACGGTTGAAGGTGCCGCTCCGTCCCGTTAAAATTACCTATCCCACCTGCCGGGTTCCCAAAATAGCCAAGGTCAGGCAAGCTCGTAAGAGCGGAGGAAAGTAGTGCTTTCAGTTGGCAGTGCGGCTCCGGATTTCGAACTTCCAGCGGTCACGGGCGACCGGCGTCATAAAGTGCGCCTGAGCGACTTCCGCGGCAAGAAGAACGTTGTGCTCGCCTTCTATCCGCTGGATTGGACACCCACGTGAACCGAGCAGATGACGGCGTACAGTCGAGAACTCGACAAGTTCGCCGCCTACGATGCCCAGGTCATGGGCATTAGCGTTGACTCCACCTGGAGCCACATCGCGTGGCAGGAAAAAGAAATCGGCAAGCTGAACTACCCCCTGCTGAGCGACTTCTATCCCCACGGCGAGATAGCGCGGAAATACGGCGTCTTCCGCGAAGGCGATCCTATTCCGGGAATCAACGAACGGGCTATCTACGTGATCGACAAGACGGGCAAGATCGTCTTCGCTCAACTCTATGAACTTGGCGAATCGCCTGACAATCAGGATGTAATGGAAGTTCTCGAGCGACTGGCGCCGTCTGCTCAGTCGTTGGTCGGTTAGAGCCGCGTTAACCACGGAGACGCGTTTCTCCATCGTGAAAGGGTTCTGCCGAAGATCATCTGCGCAGAGCTGGGGCGCGAGCTTTTTCACCTGAGAAAAGGGTAATCGGTTCAGCGACTGGCCGGCCGCGTGTGTAGTTAATCCACGCCTCCGCGGCGATCAGATTGATCGTGAAGCCAAGCCAAAACGCTGTCCCGAAAAACTCATGAGGCGATAACCGCCGTGCTGCAAAGAATGCGCCGATGATGGGCCGCACGGTTGCCACGCCAAGGCCGATTGCGAAGCCGCGAATCATCCACTCACGATGCAGGGCTATCTCTCTGCGCCGAATATGAATGAACGCCTTTGTCAGGCAAAACACAAATAGGAGCGCGTAGAGCACAGTTGCCGCAGTCTCATTCGCGCCACCAATCGCCATCTGGAAGCTCATCGTTAACGCGGAGACTGCGATGATTGCGCAGCAGACGAGAAACACGCGTCCTGACCAGCGATGAAACCTCAGGTGCTGGTTGCGAATGGTTCGCGAGAGTTGAAGCGGGCCAAGCACCATGAACAGCATGCCCGGCAATATGTGCACGAGGGTCAGCAGTTTGTGCCGGCTGAAACCGATGTCCAACGCCGCTGTGGGTGAATTGCTCCTCGAGAACTGCGCAGGAAGGTCTAACGCAAGAAGGCGACGTACAGCCGCTGCGAGCCCGATGAAGGCAAGAATCCAGATACATGTCCATAGAAGCCGCACAAGCCCGGTCTTCGGCCGCATGACTTATGGTACGGTGCGAACCTCAGTTGGGTTTCGTGAGATTCGTGGGACTTCGATGGACCAACAGTTGGGCACCTTTGTGGTCTCTGCAGCTCTCGCCTATGATGAAATCGTCCAGCGAATTCTGATCAGTTCGATGCCTGTATCTACCGAAACTTGTCCGCAATGTGGCGGCTCGGGATGGAAGACGATCCCGGCAACCACCGCCAAGCCGCAAAGCGTAACCCGTTGCGAGTGCCGCATCGGCAACTGGTCAGAGCGGTTGCTGAAGAAAGCATCTATCCCCGCCAGATATGGACACTGCACTTTAACGAACTACGAAGTCGATGAACGCCTGCATCCGTCGTTGAATACCGCCAGGTTGCGTGCGGAGCGCTTTGTCGAGGACTATCCCGTGAATACTACTGGTCCTTTATTCATTGGGCCTGTAGGAGTCGGAAAGACTCACCTCGCCGTGGGCGTCATTCGCGCGCTTATCGAGCAGAAGCGCATCTCCTGCCTTTTCGTTGACTATCGAGAACTGCTGAAGCAGATTCAGAATTCTTACAATCCCAGCGTGCAGGCGACGGAGCTGGAGATCCTCAAGCCGGTATTTGAAGCGGAAGTGCTGCTGCTGGATGAACTCGGCGCCGTGAAACCTACCGAGTGGGTCTGGGACACAGTGAGCCTGGTACTCAACACCCGCTATAACGACAAGCGCACGACAATCATCACGACGAATTTTCCTGATGAACCTCCGGCAGGAACGCAGGGTGAACCAGGCGATAAATTCGCAGCCCGGCGCGCCATGCGCGAAGAGACTCTCGGCGACAGGATCGGCGAACGCATGCGCTCCAGGCTGCAGGAAATGTGCAGAGTCGTGAAGCTCGAAGGCCAGGACTACCGTCCGACGGCACGGCGACAAAGACATTGAATGATCGGGTGATCGGGCCATCGGGTGATCGGGTGAAGTAAAACCAACTGCTTTCGGCGATCGGCTGTCGGCTTCGCGCAAATAACGGGTTTCCGTAATCCCCGGAGCGGGCTTACAGGCTGAACGCCGAGAGTCGAAAGCTGAACGCCTCGGTTTCCCTTCACCCGATCACCCGATCACCGGATCACCCGATTCTAGAGGTCTCCTCCGCTCTGAATGCCGCATCTGAGCCTATAGCGCCAGAGGGATTCCGCTGCTCTGGCCAATCCAGCTCAGGAGCATCACGATGGCTCACCTCGGCACTCTGCATGATTTCCGTTTCGAGAATTCCACTGACGATATCCGTGGCGCAGCGCTCTACGGGCGCGAAGACGAGAAGCTGGGCAAAATAAAAGATGTGATCTTCGATCACTCCAGCGGGGCGGTGCAATACGCGGTTGTCGATACCGGCGGATGGCTCAAGAGCAAACTCTTTCTTGTTCCCGCGGAACGCATTTGTCCACGCAGCGACAAGGAAGACGAGTACGTCGTCGCGCTCTCGAAGGAGCAAATCGAGAACTTCCCTGTGTACGACGAGAACACTGTAGGCGACGAGAAGCGTTGGGACACATACGAACGCGCTTACCGCGGCTCAGCGAAGTTTGAGGAGACAGGTGGTCTGCTGCACCAGGCGGGAGGAACCAACATCCTGGTATCTGATGGCCTGCGGGCACAGGGATCAGCGCCCATCACGAGCAGCGGACGGTCGGCCTCAGGTTACAAGAGCCCCATCCATCACCGGGAAGTTGGGATGATGGACACAACCCCCACTGGCATCGGGCAGAATCCGTCGAACGACCGTCTGGAGTTCGTTCCAGACGCGATCGGAGCAGATCGTGGAGACATCAAAGACAAGCCGGTCATTGCCGCCGACTCTGGATCGAGCGCGAAGAACATCGCCGACCGCTCAATTGGCGAAGCGGCTGATGTCTCGCGCAGCACTCGCGCCAGAGACATTGTGAACCGGGAGGACGATCGGTTCTATCACACCGACCGTGGCAGTAAGCTCGCACCCGTGGAGCAAACGATCGAGGGCGATGCCATCTTCAACAGTGAGGATATTGCTGGACGTATGCACGAACGCGGCAATGTCCACGATGCCGACGAGCCCAGCTATCCACTGATCGGCGGAATGGAAACAGAAACCAGCCGAGGCCGACTGCCGAACTATCCTGATGCAAGCCAGGGACAGCGCTGGGCTCGATTTGAAGAAAATCTACGCAGAGAGCGTCCCAAGATTGTAGGCCGCTGCAGCGTTTGCGAAGAGCTCCAGAATCGGCACAAAGAAGACGTAGCCTAGAAGCAAGGCGAACACGAAGGTCACAGGCGAAACCAGAGGTCACAAGGATTTTTTTGCGTCCTCTTCTTTCCCTTCGTGCGCTTCGTGTTAATCCCCGTCACATGTTGGTGTGACCAGCGCGCATCTCTTCATTGAATCTGGGCTTCAGCAAAGCAAGAGCAGACTCCATTTGCTTCACGAAGTGATCCGCTTGCCCCGAGAGCTTTGCACTCACAGTCGCGTACTCTTCGGAAGAATCCAGGGTAAGCCATCCTTCGCCTGCGAGCTCCCGCCCAATCTTCTGCAAGTCCTCGATGGAACAGTCGAGATACTGAGCGTCGTAAGGATCTGCGATCCAACTCGCCTTGCCCTCGCCAAGACGTGCGCCCGTCCAGAAAACCTTGGTGCGCACGAATTCCTTGCGCTTGCTATCGTCGGTCTCGCTGAAGATGAACCGCTGCTGGCGGAAGCTGTAATAGCGCGTGCTCACCGGCACCGGTTGGCGATTGCCGCTCTTGAGGAGTTCGAGCTGCCCGAGGTCCAGCGTCTTGCGGATGGCGTTGAATGTGACCCCCTCCGCGTAAGGCTGCTCCAGGGCCGGGAGTACTTCGGCAAAGGTTACGGTCAAACTGGCTGCTACCTTCGCGTGCAGCGGACTTCCTGGCTCCGCCAGTTGCGCGATGCCGTGCAGAATGAACGAATCTGCTCCCGAAGTGGAATGATGGTACGGCCAGCTGAATTGCTGCATCGAGAGCGGCAAGCCGTGAAGAGTGAGAAAGACATCAGGACGCGCCGTCTGCATGCGCTTCGCGAGAACCTGAAGATAGGTCTTCAACTCGTCGCCTAAGGGCGTATGTCTTTCAATTTCGGCGGAGAGCGATTCACTCGTTTCAACCGAGTAGGTGGTGCCAATAGCAGACTTAAGTTGAAGCTTTGTGGTCGGAGCTCCAGTGAAATCAGTTCCCGATCCGGCACCGGCAAGCGTGAGCCCGGCTTGCAGTGCCAGTTCCTGGATTTGCTGAGAAATCGAATGTGATGCGATTAGCATAGTCGGGATTTATTTTACCCACTTCGATAAGAGGATTGAACACGGAGGAGACGGAGGGCGCCGAGGAAAAGTTAAAACCGAAGATTTAGCATGAGACCGACATAATGTTTTTGCCTTTTGATTTTCCTCAATTCCCTCCGTCTCCTCCGTGTTCAATTGCCCTTGAAGTTCAATCTTCTTCGAGGACAGCATTCAAGATGTCATCAATCATCTGCTTGGCTCTGGTATTTCCCAGCGTGTGGTGATTCACCAGGATTGAGAATGCGATGTTGTGGCCGGCTTTAGTCAGGGCATAACCGGTCAGAGAGTTCACTCCACCCAATTGTCCTGTTTTGGCTTGTAGATGATCGGCAGCGAATGTGCCCTTGAAGCGCGTGGAGAGCGAACCATCTTCTCCGGCGACGGGTAATGTTTCACGAAACTGTGCGGCCCAGGGCTGCCCATAGGCGTATTGCAGCAGTTGAGTAAAAGCGTGCGGCGTTGCCAGATCGGAACGTGAGAGTCCTGACCCATCGTAAAGCGAGAACTCAGCAGCGTCCATGTGTACCTGTTCTGTCAGGAATCGTTGTTCGACATCGAGCCCGCCTGAGACCGATCCGGAGACGCCTTTCAGCTTTCCCAGAAGACGCAGCATCAGCTCCGCATGCAGGTTCTGGCTGACTTTGTTAATGACCACGAGATCCTGCAGCAGCGGCGCCGATTGATGTTGCGCCAGAATGACTCGCGATGGCGGATTACCCGCCGCCACCATGAGTGGCTGATGAGGGAGAGGTGGGGGATATTGCCAGGCCAGCGAATGCACGCTGCGAACTTTGCCGCGAACGGTAATTCCACGCTGTTGCAGCAGCGTCTTTAACAGTTGAGCGTTTGCCGTTGCAGGATCTTCGATGGCAAGAGCTTCGTCATCTCCGGCGTCGCCGACTGGGATGGTTCCCCAGAATGTCAATTCCAGCGACCCAGGTTCCCGCATGATCCCTATATTGCGTGCGACACCGCGCCCGGTTGTTGTGACAAGATTCCTGACCGTGTAGTAACTGCTGTAAGGGTCAAGGGTCAGCAGCGCCCGCTCGCCCACACGATCGGCTGGTTTGAGACTGGCAAAAACCACATTATCGTTAATAGTTAGTGCCGAAACGGGAGCGCCGTAGTCCCACATCAAGTCATCCTGTGTCCAGCCTTCGCCATAGCGCTCATAGACGAAGTAGCTGTCGTCGGCAACGATGTCGCCATCGATCACTCTAACGCCAGCCGCGGCAACCTGATCCACAAGCTCGTCGAGCATTCGCGCGTGCTCCGTTACACGCTCCGTTCTCCTGTTATACGGCAGGATTCGTCCAGAGAGATTGGGATCCCCGCGTCCGACGAGAATCAAATCGCCAGCGAGTCTGCCCTTGTTGTCAGGAGCGCCGCCGGATTCCATGGTCGTCAGGAACTTGTGGTCGGCGCCGACCAGAGCCATCGTCGTCACAGTCGTGAACAACTTCGTGTTCGATGCCGGCTGCAGCAGCTTGTCTGCGTTTTCCGCGTAGAGCGAACCACCGGTTGCGAGGTCGACAATGCTGATGCCCCATGTCGCATGCTGCGCCCGCGGATCCTGTAGCCGGATCAGATTGATGCGCGACGCCAGCCGTGTGCCCAGCTCCTGCATTGCCTGCGGAGAAACCGCAGGCGTGGGAGGTGCGGATTGTTGCGTATCCGACGACTGGGAATTCGCAAAAGCAACCAGCGTTAGGAACAGCGCGATGAGCCGCAGCCAGAAATTGGTCATTGCGCCGGATTGTAGCGCACGCGCTGTTTACAATCGCTGCATGCGTCCGCGATTCGATTGGAAGCTGCGTTCCCGTTCGCTCAAGCTCGGCGAGCGCACGCTCATTATGGGCATCGTGAACGTTACGCCCGACTCGTTCTCCGATGGCGGCCGGTTCTTCGACCTCGATCGTGCCATCGCCCACGCGATCGAACTCCTATCCCAGGGAGCGGACATCATTGACATCGGCGGCGAATCTACGCGTCCGGGAGAAAAGGAGTTCGTCCCGGCCGATGAGGAAAAGCGGCGCGTCCTCCCGGTCGTGGAAGGCATTCTGAAGCAGGCTTCCGATGCCCTGCTCTCGATCGACACTTACAAAGCCGAAACTGCGAAAGCAGCACTGGCAGCCGGGGCCGAGATCGTGAACGACGTGAGCGGTTTCACGTGGGACGAGCACATGCTTCCCATTTTGGTATCGAATGCCTGCGGATGCGTGCTTATGCACAGCCGCGGACGTCCTCCGGAATGGCGTAGTCTGCCCCCGCTGGAAGCAGCGGAAGTAACGCCCCTGGTGCTGAAAGATTTGCGCAGCCTCGCGAAGCGCGCCACGGAGGCCGGCGTCCAGCGCGAGCGCGTTGTCCTTGATCCTGGATTTGGCTTTGGAAAGCGCCTCGACGAAAATTTTTCGCTGCTTGCCGACTTCTGCGAGCTGCATCAATTGGGATTCCCCCTGCTCAGCGGCACCTCCCGAAAGTCGTTCCTCACCAAAGGCACGCTCGGTGGCGAGGCCGTTTCCGACCGCCTGGCTGGAACCCTGGCAACGGTGACGGCAAGTATCCTCCAAGGCGCGCATCTGGTTCGTGTTCATGATGTTAGGGAAACGCTAGAGGCGGTCAGAACAACCGATTCCATCCTCCGAGCACGCCGGCGGTCCGCCCAGGCCATAACTGATAAGTTTTAAGTCCTTTAGTCCCATCCGCTTAAGCCTTTGGGGAACAACCATCCAGCCTGCCGCAGGCATCTACACCCGCATGTCAGCAGTTCGGATTGTCCGCGGAACTGCCGCCCTGCCGCCGGACGTGGAAGAGAGGTTCGTTGAAAAGTATGGCCGTGAAATGACTCCAGAAGAGCGGAGATTCTTGGGGCTGAGTCCAGAAACGGGAAAGCCACGTCCAGAGCATTACCAACAACCTTGCAAGGCTGCTTGAGGACAGCCATACCTGCTCCAACCCCGGAGCGAAATTTAGCGAACACCCCTAGCATTCGCAGAAATCTATGTTTCTGCGTTTCGGTGAGTCTCGATTCATGCCGAGAACGGTTGTGCTTTGCGGTTTTGGACTGGTCACCGGACACGAGCAGTGTCCGCAGTTGGCCGCTTACCGCATTGAGGCAAGGACCGCCGACAACAAGCGCGTCGTCTTGCATCTCTGCTCAGACCACATTCATCGCGCGTGGCATATCGCTCAGAATGCCGTCGACAAAAAGTTCCCCGATCACCACGCGCGCGTACGCTCAATTCATCTGCATCAGATGCAACAAAAAGTTCAGACTGCCGAAGCCGCGTCGTAAGTTCACGGATTACGGCGTCTTTCTTAATTCTTGTCAAGCAAATCCACGCTGCGATACATTCCCGTATTTGGCCATAGGTTGTGATTCTCAAGTTCAATTATGGGAAAAGGAGCGTGCAGTTGAGCAAGACGGATTTTACAGGTCCCGCCTCCAATGACTCGAAAGAAGAACCTCACATTCAGCGTGAGATAGATCACGACAAGACCGGCACCATCCGCCGGTATCTTCGCCTTGCCGACACCATGCTGAGTGATCGCGACGACGATCCTTCGACGGCTGCTTGAGCATCGCGGTTTGTGGAGACCGGTAAGGAGCGAGGGAAGGGGACGGGTTACAGAGGACACGGAACAGGGGATAGTAATCAGAACCGGCCAGGGTCGGGGCCCCAGCGGACGCCGATGCTCCGGGTTTTGCTTACGTGGTTCTGGCCGCTCCTGGCCGTGAGCTCTTGATCAGTCCATTTGCCACTTTCGATCGTCTCGCACTACACAATCATGAAACCCGAACCGCGTTGCACCCGGTCGAGGGGCGGGTCTGCGGCAAGCGGCTGGTTTGCAATTGTTGGGGTGAAGACGGCGGCCGGAACCAGGCAAGCAAACTTTCTGTTGAGTAATTTGAATGTGACGGATACGATTCCGCTTCTTCGTACCCGATCAGGGAATTGTTCAAGATGGATCCGGCCCATGTTGCGCGCGAACTCGAAGAATTCCTGGCGACGGCTCCGCGAGCCTGCGTGATTGAGGAAGGAGAAACGACTTTCGATCTGAGCGCCGCAAAGTATTCCGTTTCCGGAGAAAACGGCAAGTGCCTGCTGCACTTGTGGTCGCACGAGAGGAACACCGTCAGGCGAGTCGTCGATCTCGAACGAAAGAACGGACAGCTCAATCTGGCCATCCAGCGCTTCGGCAAGGGAAAGCCATCATGGATCGAAATTGTCTCTGACCGCGAGCGACGGCCTCCAGCCGTGCAACGCCAGGCGCGTCTGCAATATCAGCGGCTGCTGGGACGAGCACTGCAGCGCACCTTCCCAGATTGGAATGTCGAAGGGCTGGTCTCTACGGCAGATCTGGAGCACAGCTTCAGCCCTGTGTACACGCGAGGAGTGCTGCGTCATGGACGGTCGACCATCTGTGTCTTTGGAGTGAATGATTCGGAGTTGCAGGCATCGGTCGATGGAGCGCTCACCTTTGCGCTGCTCTGGTTTCAATATTGTCGTGAGCGCGAAGTTACACGATCGGTAGTTGAGGGATTGCGCTTGTTTATTCCGCGCAGCCGGTCGGCGGTGATCCAGGCGCGAATGCATTATCTGCATCGTGCGGCCTTCCGCTTTGAGCTATTCGAATTCGACGAGCGTGGGGAGACCTTCGAGCAACTCGATCTCTCCGATCAGGGAAACATCGCCACACGGCTAGTCCACTGTCCGGAGACGAGCCGAGTCCATGAACGTTTTCAGTCTGCAATCCAACGCATTCGCGGCGCCGTTCCTGAATGCGAAAGAATCGTTCTCAGCTCAACAGAACTCGGCTTCCGCCTGCATGGGCTGGAGTTTGCGCGAGCGCGCGTTGCCAGTCCGAACCACCGCTTCGATCGGACGCCGGAGATCGTCTTCGGCAGCGGCCCGCATGAAACTCTGCTTACAGAACAGTCCGAACCGCTGTTTGAAGATCTGATGCGACGATTGCGCGAGCTCCGCCGAGCGGAAGGCGATAAGAAACACCCATTGTGGCGCATGCAGCCAGAGCGATGGCTGGAATCCGAAGTGAAGAAGGATATAACGTTGCTCGATGCAAGACTCGACCCGCGCTACGTCTATGCGCAAGTCCCAGCCTTTGCCGCATCAGATCGCGGCATGATCGATCTGCTGGCCAGCACCCGCAACGGCCAACTCGCTGTTATCGAACTCAAGGCCGACGAAGACATTCATCTTCCATTACAAGGCCTGGACTATTGGTTGCGCGTGAAATGGCATCACGAGCGTGAAGAGTTTCACGGCTTCGGTTATTTCATCGAGGCGGACGGAAGTGCCAACGCTCTCTCATCCGAATCGCCGATTCTCCTACTGGTTGCGCCCACTCTGCACATTCATCCCGCAACCGACACGATCCTCCGCTTCCTGTCACCCGAGGTCAATTGGAACCTCGTGGCGATTGACGAGCGCTGGCGCGAGAGCGTGAGCGTGGTGTTCCGCAAGAGAAGCGCTGGAGCATTGGGCAGCGCCGGAAGCGCCTAAATGAAAGCCCCACACGAAATGCTGGTTGACATGCCAAATGCCCCACCGCGCCGGAGGCGCCGAATGTGAAAGCCCAGCATGAAATGCCTGGTTTTCGCCATGAAATGCTGGGTTGACGCGTAGATTAGAATCCCGAGTCCCGGAGGGACGGCATATGGAATTGAGCGCGACATCGGCAGCCATGCCGTCCCTCCGGGACCCGGAATCATCCAACCCGCCCAGCACTCCATGCTGGGCTTTCACATTAGGCGGTTGGGCGAGCGGCAGGCTTTTCATCCACATCGAGCGCCTCCGGCGAGGATCGACTCATCGCTCCGTGTTCATCTCTTGCCGCTCTCCTCTAAAAACTCGCGAGATTCCACGGACAATTCTTCTTAGCGGCAGTTCGCCTGAATGGGTAATGAAAATTTCCCCCTTTTTACTCGACCGGTAATACCAGCGCTTCAGAAGCGCAAGTTGGTCCGCCAGTTCGCCGCGCTCTGGTTTGCGCGTCTCGATCGTGCCCAAAGCTTCGGCAACACGAGCTTCAAGGGTCTGAGGCTTCGATTTGCCAGCTTTGGTGTCGGACTCGAGCGGAACAGCCATGTGTGGATGCGAGAACAAAGAACTCGATCCCGAATTGGGATTGGCATGCTGCATGGCTGCCACGCTGAACTGAAGCGGACCATGGAGCAAGCCATCGCGAAACTCGAATAGGGCAACGTGCTCCGCAAGCGCCGAACGCT
Organism: Acidobacteriota bacterium; assembly: GCA_003225175.1. Lineage (NCBI taxonomy): Bacteria > Pseudomonadati > Acidobacteriota > Acidobacteriota bacterium. The sequence goes on along the minus strand of QIBA01000063.1, from coordinate 7,461 downwards.
GCACGATCACGGCGCGAAGCTGTTCTATGCGTCCCACGATTCCCGGCACGCCCATCCATGGCGCCTTGGTTTTTTCAATGCGACCGTGTATTCCCGAGGCCTTTTCAAATTCCAGTTCCGCACTTGCCGCCTCGCGCTCAGCTTCGAGTTCTGTGACCAGCGATGCCGCGCGGCTGTCGAGGTAATCCTGCACGCGGGCGACTTCAGCCATATACTCAGCGTCGGTGCAGCCGGCAAAGCATGGCGCCAGGCACATTTTCATTTCGGAGTAAATGCATCCCGGAAACGACGGATCAGGATGAAGGTTGAACGTGCAGCGCCGCGATTTGAAGAGATCGAGCGCGTCATTCAGGAATTTGTTTGCCGCAGCCTTCGAAGCGAATGGACCGTAGTAGACGCTTGTTTTGGGTGATTGCGTAACCTCAGCCTGCGATTTGTTCAGGACTGCATTCTTCCCTAATCTCCTGGTGAAATATGCCCGCGGATATTGGTTCTCCCACCCGATCTTAATCAGCGGAGCGGGAATCAGCTTCATCCGCTTGCGATAGGAGCGCGGGAAGTATTCGCGCAGCGCTTTGTACAGCAGCAGTCGATTTTCAAAATCGGAACCGGTGAGCGTGTACTCAATCGCTCGGGTGCGCTGGCGCAGGTTCAGGCGCTTGCTATCCGGCGAGGCCGCAGAAAGAAGCCGCTCGAGACGCCTGCGTAGGTTGGCGGTCTTGTTGATGTACGGATCGGCGTTAGGATCGTCGCTGCGCAGGAGAAAAACCGCCGGCGTTTCTGGAAGACGGCCGAGGGTATCTGCACTCGCCTCAGGCGTGAACGGGATGGACTGCTGCCATTTCATCTCGCTGCTGCACTATGATTATGGGCGTTTAAGAAGAAGTAATCAGCAGTCAGTGGCCAGTTTCCAGTAAGTCCGCTGGTACCTGCAATTCTTAGCCTCGGGAAGTTGAAACCCGTTACTAAAAGCGCCGTAAATCGTCCAACATAGCTGCCGAACCGGCGTGGTTCGGGACGGCTGAGATTGAACACTGAAAACTAATCACTTGATCGGGAGGCAGTTCGTTATGAAGAGACACACAGCAATCGCCGCCTTTGTCGTTTTCCTCGTCGTGTCCTCGTGGGCACAGCAGCAGGACAAGAGCAAACGTCCCAGCCCTCCGGGCAGCGCCGAAGCAACGTTCGCTGACGGCAAGAAGGTCACGATCGAATACAGCCGTCCATCCGCGAAAGGCCGCAAGATCTATGGTGGATTGGTTCCTTATGGCGAGGCCTGGCGCACCGGAGCCAACGAAGCTACCTCGCTCAAAACCGATACCGATCTGCTAATCGGCGGCACCACCGTTCCAGCCGGCAGCTACACGCTGTTCACGCTCCCCGGGCAGAATTCGTGGAAGCTGATCATCAACAAGCAGACGGGACAGTGGGGCACGAACTACGACCAGAGCCAGGATCTCGCGCGGGTGGACATGACTACGAGCTCATTGCCGCAATCGGTGGAGCAATTCACCATCGGTCTCGACAAAACCGGCGCTGATTCGGCCAAGCTGAATCTTGACTGGGAGAAGACGCGGGCATCGGTCGACGTGAAAGAGAAGAAGTAGTAACGCACTCGAAAACGCGGTTCCCGGAATTCAAGAGGTAAGGGTTTGATCGATTACTCCGTGATGCGCAGTTAGAGCAATGGGATCGGTTTAACGTAAAACCAGCGCGCAGCGCGGAATTCTCGTAGCCCACTGCCGTAAGCCGTGATTTGTGGGAAGGCGGGAGCCCTGGGTTTGTGTGGGACAAAGAACGAGCGCTGGAGGCGCGGCTTTTTCCCATTCTGATCCATAGTGTTGCAGGCAGCAACGAAACAGTGCCGCGCCTACAGGGCTACCACTTGAAACCATCCCCCTCGCGCAGGGCTTACGCCGCTGGGCTATCAGAATTCCGTGCTTCGCGCTGGCATTGCCCACAGCATCTGACCGTTTTTGCCTCGGTCTTCAAATGTTTGTTGACAATTCTAAGTTCTGTGGTAGCACGCAAATTATGAGTGACGAAGAAAAGGTATACCCAGAATCAGACAACGAACCGGACGAGGCTGCTGAAGCTCCGGCACTTTGGCAAAAAATAGATCGTCTCTTTCGCGAAGCGGCAGCGGGAGAACCTGAGGAACCGGAGTTAGTACCCGTCGACATGAGCGATGAGGAAATGGATGCGCTTTCCAACGAGGAGCGGGATAAGCACATACATTTCTACGAGCAAAGTATCAAAATAGGCGAGCTACAAAAGGCGCTGAATCGTAAGGGCCTCAATATGGGACTGTTGAAGCTGGCTAATAAGGCTCCTCGATGCAGTTACCTGAAATCTAATGGCCAGCAATGTCGCGCACCGGCAATGGGAAGCAGGTATCACTGCGTTTTTCATACCCGCTCTATCGACAATCAGCAGAGCCCCAACATACGAATTGAGGTGTTGGAGAACAGCCAAAGCCTGCAGCTCGCGGTGAAGCAGATCATGGAGCATATCGTAGCCGGGAGAATCCAGCCGCAAGCGGCAGCGTTGCTTCTCCGCGCCGTGCAGATCGCAAATTCCACGCTGAAGCCAAAACGTGTTCGCGTCGCAAAACGCAAACCACCTCGCAGTGAAACCGACCTCTGGGGTAACCCTGAGGAAAGTTCGGCGTAACCCCGTGGAAAACTCGGGGTAACCCTGTGGATATTTCGGGGTAACCCCGGGGTAGAAGCACTCGGCATTCGGCACTCAGCATTCGGCCATAAACCGTTACTGGAGTTGAGGAAGCGAGGCAAAAACAGGGCTCTAAGATGTCGCAAGAAAATGGTTCTTGGCTGAATGCCGAATGCTGAGTGCCGATTGCTTCTATGCACCAAAAAACAGCACTCCCGCGCTTGCGCAAACCGGTGCCGGTTGGTATAACTGAACTCGACGATAACGGTTGGCAGTCAGCCGGGTTGAGCAGAGACTCAGAAATCGCTGAATCTTAAGGGCTCCCTGGAACATCTGATAGTAAGCCGATAAAAAGGCAAACTCCGGCGCCAAGGCCAGAGTGAATTCAGAGCAAATCCGCTGAGGCGGGGACCCAGGCTCTGAAGGGTTTTGCAAGTCGCAACGACCTCCGAAGAAGTTCTTTAAACAGCAGCTTTTCCCTGTGGGCATTCTCGTCTGCAAAATGTCGTCTGCAAAATGCAGCGGAGATGCACCAGAGAAATCAACATCTGCGCGAAATATGTACGCCGCGGGTTGACGAATCGAGAATGGCTGCGGTACTTTTGAAAGGTTCGTCTCTACGCGTCTGAACAGACCGTGAAGATGACACAAGTTTCGAGGACAACCGGTGCTTTCGAGTGCCGGGAGTTCGACTGAAACGCGCCGCTCAGGCGGAATGCGGATTTGGTCTTTGACAACAGGTTGAACGTGCCAGTCGTGAGATGGTCCCGGCATGCCGGGATCCTGGAACGCTTGAGTAGCAAGTTCAAGCGATCTCACAAAGTATGTCCGTCCCTGCCTTTCGAGCGCAGGGCGGCGACTCGATTCCCTCTACTTCCGTCGAGGGGCGAGTCATTCAGGTTACAAACGAGAGTTTGATCCTGGCTCAGAATCAACGCTGGCGGCGTGCCTAACACATGCAAGTCGCACGAGAAAGTGGAGCAATCCATGAGTACAGTGGCGTACGGGTGAGTAACACGTGACTAACCTACCTTCGAGTGGGGAATAACCTCGGGAAACCGGGGCTAATACCGCATAACATCTTCTGGCTGAGACGCCGGTTGATCAAAGCAGCAATGCGCTTGAAGAGGGGGTCGCGGCTGATTAGCTAGTTGGTGAGGTAACGGCTCACCAAGGCGATGATCAGTAGCCGGCCTGAGAGGGCGCTCGGTCACACTGGAACTGAAACACGGTCCAGACTCCTACGGGAGGCAGCAGTGGGGAATTTTGCGCAATGGGGGAAACCCTGACGCAGCAACGCCGCGTGGAGGATGAAGTCCCTTGGGACGTAAACTCCTTTCGATCGGGACGATAATGACGGTACCGGAAGAAGAAGCCCCGGCTAACTTCGTGCCAGCAGCCGCGGTAATACGAGGGGGGCAAGCGTTGTTCGGAATTATTGGGCGTAAAGGGCGCGTAGGCGGTGCGGTAAGTCTGTTGTGAAATCTCCGGGCTCAACTCGGAGCTTGCATCAGAAACTGCCGTGCTTGAGTGTGGGAGAGGTGAGTGGAATTCCCGGTGTAGCGGTGAAATGCGTAGATATCGGGAGGAACACCTGTGGCGAAAGCGGCTCACTGGACCACAACTGACGCTGAGGCGCGAAAGCTAGGGGAGCAAACAGGATTAGATACCCTGGTAGTCCTAGCCCTAAACTATGGATGCTTGGTGTGATCGGTACCCAATCCGATCGTGCCGAAGCTAACGCGATAAGCATCCCGCCTGGGGAGTACGGTCGCAAGGCTGAAACTCAAAGGAATTGACGGGGGCCCGCACAAGCGGTGGAGCATGTGGTTCAATTCGACGCAACGCGAAGAACCTTACCTGGGCTCGAAATGTAGTGGAATCAGGTGGAAACATCTGCGTCCCGCAAGGGACTGCTATATAGGAGCTGCATGGCTGTCGTCAGCTCGTGTCGTGAGATGATGGGTTAAGTCCCGCAACGAGCGCAACCCTTATCGTTAGTTGCCATCAGGGCAAGCTGGGCACTCTAGCTAAACCGCCTCGGATAACGGGGAGGAAGGTGGGGATGACGTCAAGTCCTCATGGCCTTTATGTCCAGGGCTACACACGTGCTACAATGGCCGGTACAAACCGTCGCAAACCCGCGAGGGGGAGCTAATCGGAAAAAGCCGGCCTCAGTTCGGATTGGAGTCTGCAATTCGACTCCATGAAGCTGGAATCGCTAGTAATCGCGGATCAGAACGCCGCGGTGAATACGTTCCCGGGCCTTGTACACACCGCCCGTCACATCACGAAAGTGGACTGCACTAGAAGCCGGCGTGCCAACCGCAAGGGGGTAGCCGTCCAAGGTATGGTTCATGATTGGGGTGAAGTCGTAACAAGGTAGCCGTAGGAGAACCTGCGGCTGGATCACCTCCTTTCTAAGAGAGAACGTCATGGCACACTCGCGGCCCCCGCGTTTTTCGGAACAACGGGGATTAAACATACGAGTGAAGTTGCCATGTACCCGGTTTCGTTTTCCTTAACCTGAAAAATGAAACTGGAAATCCGCTGTAAGCTTTCGGGCTTACAGCTACTGTTCGGACCTCTCTTTCTCGAACTTTTCAGCATGATGGTCAGGCTGGGCTTAGCCCGGCCGCACGTTCAACCTTGTCCTCGAAAAAAGTCGTCGGTCGTTGGTCTTCGGCCGTCGGCAAAACCAGCTAGGCTTGCGCTGAATGGGTTGTGCTGACGACCGAGGGCCGACGACCGATGGCGAGATTTTGGGCTCCGGAAACGGTCGTGGTATTTTGGAACAACCGGGCCTGTAGCTCAGGTGGCTAGAGCGCACCCCTGATAAGGGTGAGGTCGATAGTTCAAGTCTATCCAGGCCCACCAAAGATCAGGTTTCAAGGTGGCAAAGTTTCGAAGGTTTCAAAAGCCATGAAACTTTGAAAACGTGAAACTTTGAAACTTGTTGTGGGGCTGTAGCTCAGCTGGGAGAGCGCCTGGTTTGCAACCAGGAGGCCACCGGTTCGATCCCGGTCAGCTCCACCAGAATCTGTCGTTGGTCGTCGGCCTTCGGTCGTCGGCTTCAATCAAGGGTATCGGAGAGTTGGATGGAATCGATACTGGAATTGCGCGGGTTACTGATACCGATTGTTTCCGTGATTGTCGGCGGAGTAATTGCGATTGTGATTCTCGTGCTTCGGCATCAGGAGCGGATCGCCAAGATTGAGCGCGGGATTGATCCCGACACGCCGCATCGGTAAATTTAAACCAGCTTGATGTTGGGCGTCATGCGACAACCGTCATACGTATAACGAGTACGGTCTAATAGAGTGTTGCGTGGCGCCGAACATTGGGTTGGAGAAGAGCAGCTGCTAGCTTCTGGCTATTAGCTTCTAGCTTGAACCCAGATCCGCTCAGGCGGATTGCTGAACGTCAATGACGTTTCAGCGAGGACGATGTTTGACAACTGAATAGATTGGGCAATCTACAAGGCTGTAAATTTTTATGAGTGCCTAGAAAGTGAAAACACCTGCTGGGGCGCGGGACTTGAGAGAGTCGAGCGCGCGATGAGCAGGGAGTTTAAGGCTCATAAAATTTTCGCGGCGTGTGGTGGCGATTGCGGAAGACGCAGTGGTTTGCAGAAATGCAGATCCCTCGGCTTCGCAACATGCTTCTCAAGCATGTTGCTTCACTCGGGATGACAATTCTGAAGAAATTCGGAGTTGAGAATCCGGGTGAGAGCAGGAACTGCCGTGGGTCGAGTTAATTTTATGGTCAAGCTACTAAGGGCGCATGGTGGATGCCTTGGCAGAAGCAGGCGAAGAAGGACGTGGCAAGCTGCGATAAGCCTCGGGGAGCCGCAAGCAGGCTTTGATCCGGGGATTTCCGAATGGGGAAACCCACGGGGGCAAAACCCCCGTACGGCCCGATGAATAAATAGTCGGGCACGAGCGAACCCTGGGAAGTGACCATCTCAGTACCAGGAGGAAAAGAAAGAAACCTCGATTGCGAAAGTAGTGGCGAGCGAAATCGCAATAGCCTAAACCGGTTCCACCTTCGGGTGTAGCCGGGGTTGTAGGGTCGACAATAGTAGAGTTACCAATCCAGTCGTTAGCTGAACCCCATCGGAAAATGGGGCCATAGAGTGTGATAGCCACGTAAGCGAAAACGATCTGGACTCGAAGTCGATACCTGAGTAGGGCGGGGCACGAGAAACCCTGCCTGAAGCTACGGAGACCATTCCGTAAGGCTAAATACTAGCTTCTGACCGATAGTGAACCAGTACCGTGAGGGAAAGGTGAAAAGAACCCCTGCGAGGGGAGTGAAAAGTACCTGAAACCATGTGCCTACAAACGGTGGGAGGACTATGTCGCGCAAGCGAAAAGTCTGACCGCGTGCCTATTGCATAATGAGCCGGCTAGTTATTCTTGTCAGCAAGGTTAAGCGAAAGCGAGCCGCAGCGAAAGCGAGTCCTAATAGGGCGAATCAGTTGGCAGGAATAGACGCGAAGCGGGATGATCTACCCTTGGCCAGGCTGAAAGTGAGGTAAAACTCACTGGAGGGCCGAACGGGTGTTTGTTGAAAAAAGCTCCGATGAGCTGAGGGTAGGGGTGAAAGGCTAATCAAATTCCGTGATAGCTCGTTCTCTCCGAAATAGCTTTAGGGCTAGCCTCGGATGATTTGTGGTGGCGGTAAAGTACTCGATGGACTATGGGGCTTTCCAGCTTACAGAATCCAACGAAACTCAGAATGCCATGCAACAACCAATCCGGGAGTCAGACGGCGGGGGCTAAGCTT
>QIBA01000062.1 GCA_003225175.1 Acidobacteriota bacterium | reverse complement strand
CATAGATTCGGGAATGACTTTGCCAATTGCGATGCGGAAAGGTGTAGCAGGTTTGGCCGAGGTGGGAATGCTACCGAGATCAGTCCGGCTCTGATTCAGTGCGATTCCCGGGATTAAGTTGTTGCTTCAGAAAAGCAGCACTCAGCACTCAGCATTCAGCGAGACCGGAGAGCTCCGATCAGGCGCTGTGCGGGGATTGCGCGCGCTGCTTCAGCGAAGAGCCAAGCGTCCCGACACCGTGAGCAACTAGCGTGGTGGCGACGAATGGCAGAAACGCGAAACCAAGTCCAAGGGCGCACATGGGATGCTTGCTCACAAGAAGGGCGCACGCGGCAACCCAGCCGCCGGCGCATACCGGAGCAGCATCGTGCGATGTCCAATTCTTGTCGGCGTAGGCGAGTACCGCAAAGGGAAATGCCGCGATCAGACAAGGTTTGAGGAACACTTGCGGCGGACGATCTCCGCGTCTTGCCAAAGCCCTTCCCGAATCCGAATTTCGAAACGAGTTCCGAAAATCGCCACTGCGATCGCGCACAGCACATACAGCCAGAAGAGGAACGGAGCATGGGCGCGCGCGAGCGTGAAGCTTTTACTCCAGTGGATGTTCCCCGTGATCAGAGCGTCAAGCGCCAGATACGCTCCTGCCCAGAGGGAGAACGGTACGACGGGTTGGGATTGGTCTCTCATAAAAAAGCTGCGAAGCTTTGAAGCCCGCAAGCCTCGATGCGGGCTTTCCTAACGCGCATTGTGGCAGCAGTCGCGGCGGCGGCGTAGATAACGAAAGACGAAGGACAGCAATTAGCGATAAAGGCAGCAATAAGCAATTAGCGATAGGCAATAAGCTAAGTCAACATCAACAGCAACAGCTTTGAACACGGAGGACACGGAGATCGCGGAGGAAGACTTACCGGGGGCTAGTGGTCACTCTCGCGATTTCCTCTGTGCGCCTTGGTGTCCTTTGTGGTTAGCTTTTTATGCTTTGTTCCGCGATTTCCAACACCGACCTCGCTAGGTCTTGCGGCGACGTAGGTAACGAAAGACGAAGGGCAGCAATTAGCAATTAGCGATACGCAATAGGCGAAGTCAACCAGCAACATCAACGGCAACCGCAACCCCTTTGAACACGGAGGACACGGAGGATCGCGGAGGGACTTACCGGGCTACTGGTTACTCTCGCGATTTCCTCTGTGCGCCTTTGTGTCCTTTGTGGTTAGCTTTTTATGTTTTGTCCCGCGATTTCCAACACCAACCTCACTGGGCCTCGCGGCAGCGGCGTAGGTAATGAAAGATAGGCGAAAAACAAGCTTCTCAGCTTCTAAGCTGCTAGCGAAGGACAGCAATTAGCAATTAGCGATAGGCAATAAGCGAAATCTTCCTCCGCGATCTCCGTGTCCTCCGTGTTCAAAGCGTGTTGCTGTTGCTGGTTGACACCCCGGCTAGTGGTTACTCTCGCAATTTCCTCTGTGCGTCTTTGTGTCCTTTGTGGTTAGCTTTTTATGCTTTGTTCCGCGCTTTCCAACCCCGACCTCGCTGGGCCTCGCGGCAGAGTCGTGCCTGGCTCGCAATTCTTCTCATTGCAGCTCCCTTCTGCTTTGGCGATGACCTCTCTATAGCGGCCAAACCGATCTCGAGTGCAATCGTTCTGGACGGAAAACTCGATGAACCGGCTTGGCAGGAGGCTTCGGTGTTGCGCCTGGTACAGCAATCGCCCAATCCTGGAGCCCCAACGCCGTTCGATACGGAGGTACGCGTGATCGTCGACAAAGATCGTGTGTACTTTGGCTTTCGCTGCCACGATCCTGCTGCGTCCCGGATCGCCATACATGGAATGCAGCGCGATGGCAATCTCACCGGCGACGACACAGTTGCGATTGTGCTGGATACATATGGCGACCGTCGCACCGGCTACTTCTTTCAGATCAATGCGGCGGGGGCACGGAATGACGGATTAATTTCCAAGGCAGACAGCGCGTCTCTTGATTGGGACGGCATTTGGGATGCCAGAACTCAACGCACCGAGGATGGCTGGTCGGCGGAGATTGTGATTCCGAGCCGCACGCTGAGTTTCATTCGCGGCCGTCCCACTTGGGGACTGAATGTGGAACGCTTCGTGCCACGGGAACGAATGACTTTGCGCTGGTCGTCTCCCACGCTCGATTCCTTCTTCTTCGATCTAAGCCGGGCAGGCGTTCTCAGCGGGGTTGGTGAGTTGCGGCAGGGAATCGGCATCGAGCTTAGTCCGTACACCACGGGCCGAAGCACTTCGCATTTTCACGGAGATCCTCATGCGTGGCAGGGCGCTGTTGGAGGCGATTTCACCTGGAAGATCACGCCTCAGCTGGTGACCGTCTTCACCGCTAACACCGACTTCGCAGAAACCGAAGTGGATGCGCGACAGATCAACCTCACACGTTTCCCGCTGTTCTTTCCAGAGAAGCGGGCGTTTTTTCTCGAAGGCGCAAACCAGTACGACTTTGGACTGGGACTTAGTGAGCAGTTCATTCCATTCTTCAGTCGCCGTGTCGGACTATCGGACAACGGCGATCAAATCCCGCTGGATGGAGGCGTGAAGCTCAACGGGCGTGTTGGACGTTGGAATCTGGCCGCATTAGACGTTCAGACTCGCGACGCAAACACCAGCGCCGGCTTTGTTCCCGGAACGAATCTGCTGGCTAGTCGCGTCTCGTACGACCTTACAGACAAGTTCCGAATCGGAACAATCTTCACCCATGGCGATCCCGGCGGAGTCCAAAGTAATGGTTTGCTGGGCTTTGACGCGGTATGGCGCACTTCAACATTCCGTCGCAACAAGAACCTTTTTATCGGCGCCTGGACCGCGCGTGGCGAGGGCGATGTTGGGCCCGGCGAGCGCCAGGGATGGGGCTTCAAAATCGATTATCCCAATGACCTGTGGGATTGCACGACTTCGCTCAACCAGTACGGCGAGGCGCTCAATCCCGGATTGGGATTTTTGCCCCGTCCCGGCACGCGGCAATCGGAAACATACTGTGCGTGGCAACCACGGCCTTCGAAAGACGGTCCGTTCCGCTGGATTCGGCAGGAGTTCTTTGAAAATCAATTTCGCTACATTACCGACCTGCATGGCCAGGTGGAGTCATGGAACTACTTCATGGCGCCGGTGAACGTGAGAATGGAAACGGGCGACCGGTTCGAGGTCAATTGGTATCCGCACTTCGAATTTCTGCCGGCTCCGTTCGAGATCTCTCCCGGTGTCGTGATCCCGCCGGGTTCTTACCATTTCACCCGCGGGCGCTTCGAAGCACAATCAAGCCCGCATCGTGCGCTCCAGGGTGGTACGACAACATGGTTCGGCAGCTTTTACGATGGCGACCTGCTGCAGCAGGAAAACTACATCCGATGGACATCCAAGGCTGCGCATTGGCAGTTCGATATCAGCACGGAAAATGATTTCGCGCATCTGCGCGAAGGCAACTTCGTCCAGCGCCTGTGGCAGCTCAAGGGCAGCTATGCATGGAATCCGAACTTGGTTCTGACTACCTTCGTTCAGTACGACACGGAATCGGAGAACGTTGGCACGAATACCCGGCTGCGTTGGACGATTCGGCCGGGAAATGACCTCTTTGTCGTCTGGAACCGCGGCTGGCAGAAGCTCAATCTAACTCCCCACGAATTGCATCTCTCTCCCGACTCCGAAACATTTGCAGTCAAACTGCGCTGGACCTTTCGGCGTTGAGAGTGAAGACAATCAAAGACGTCAAGGCAATTAGCGATAAGCGAAGTCAACGCCAACAGCTTTGAACACGGAGGACACGGAGGATCGCAGAGGAAATCGTTAGAGTGCGCTAGGAAGACCGTTATTCCTGTCCCCGATTGCCGCAAAAGCGTGGCCAATATGCTTCAAATGTGCGTTTAAATCGTGTTTCAGCTAGCTCAGTCAACGGCAACAGCAACGGCTTTGAACACGGAGAACGACAGAGGAAATCGTTACGGTGCGCGAGGGCCAAATGGGACAGCCTGAGAGCCTGTCGGAGTAAACGATTCCCGAACCAGGAATCAACAACTTACAGACAGAGCACTCCTTGCAAGTTGTTGATTCTTCGTTCCAGAAAATCTATCTCCGACAGGCTCCTGAACTGAGCGAGTTTTGCTATGCAATTAAGTTGGCTACTCTGATCCTTTGCACCCCACAGGATGGTCTCGCAAATAAGCGTGGAGATCGGTCTTTCGATAGTTTGTTATTAGATGATGTTTTGTCCCGACATAGAACTGCTGGAAGTCCACGGAACATTGCCTCGAAACACTAGGTGGTGTGGATGCAAATGTTCCAGTTGAACCTGTGCGCGGGAAGAATACGCCAACCTCCGAATCGTCGGCTATATTCTCTGGCGTTCTCTCAATCGTCGTTAACCAAAGACTCTTGATTCGTTGACTGCTTCCATCGCGTCGCCAGTAGTAATATCGAGTTCGTGTCGTCTTCCGATCTAACGTCCCGCATACCCGCAGGATTCCATCACCTGGAATTCGATAGGTGATCTCCCCATCTTTCTCGACAAGAGGTTCGCAGTTTTGGCTGCCATAAATGACGTAAACATCTCCGCGATAACCGTCAGGAATGAAAAAGGACTCGTTCACGGTACGAGCAAATAACATCGCTCCTCCGAGTGTCAGCGAACCATACATTAGTAGGACACAACCATTGAAAAGGTAGGCAGCGTACCGCGAAATCCGCGATGACACCCGTCGTGCGATTAGCAGTCCGAAGATCGCAAGTGGAAAGCCAACGAGAAGCGCGACTAGCAGCGGCCAAGTCGTAATCTCCGGCGCCATGGCCGCCAGCGCCAGCCTGACTGCATACAGCATGAGGATCAGCAGTATGGCAACCGCGAGATTTGCTCCCGTAACCAGCCACAGCCACTTTGCTTGGCGTCCCATTTCACAAAGTGTCGCACAACTCGGAGTTTACCCACCGGCTACCGCCGGCGGTTCTCCGTCAGACTGGCGAACGGGCGTGACAGGCCACAGAAGAGCAGCAATGAGCACTCAGCAATCAGCTAAGGCAATAACCCAAGAACACAGAATCCCATTCGAGTTCTGTCAAGGGGAGATACCGGCGAGTCATGCTGGGAAAGTTTACCGCCGACGCTTTGTGGCGACGCGCTTGACGGCCAGCTTGCTCGCCGATGGGGCGCCTTGCTTCCCCGCCCTCGTCATCAAGCGCGATTGTTCGTACATCTCGATCCACTTCTCGCTCGAAATCGCCGAGATCAGCTGAGCGGCCAAATGGGGGCCAAATGGGGACAGCCTGAGAGCCTGTCGGAGTAAACGATTCCCGAACCAGGAATCAACAACCTCGGTAGTCGTGAGGACGACGGGGTTGGGATCGGCATTTCGGCGGGAGCGCATTCAGGTGGGAGTCCTCGGTTGGGTTTCAGGCGGTAGCCCATGTTCTTGGCTTTGGGTGGGAGCCCCCGGATTCATCCGGGGGAGAGGCTTTCAAGCCTCGCAAACGCGCGTATTCTTCTTTTTCCTCCGGCTTTAGCCGTGGGGTTTCAGATCGGGAAGCCCAGGGGCTAAAGCCCAAGAATTATTATGCGATCGCTTCTTTGCAACGCTGAAGCGTTGTTCCCCCGCATGAATGCGGGGGCTCCCACCTGAAAACCTGAATCGGGGGTTCCCAACTCTGGACACCAACTCCCTAAGCGCCCGCAAAATTACAAAACTCGCCATCCGCAAGGTCTGGTTGCTGGAATCATCGACCACGCGATCATTCGACCAAAAGGGGAAGCCTGAACTGCGCGATTATTTCTTGCAAATGACGCACTCCGATGACCAAGCGATCATTCACTCTTGATTGTCTCCAACGGCGCCGGGAAGCGTTCTTGAATCCAGGCTTGCCAGAGCGGTGTCTCGCGGGCGACGGTCGCGGCCGCCTGATTGCCGTAATGGTAGAAGTTCAGCGCAACCATGCTCTGGCCGCCGAAGTTGAAGGCGCCAAAGGCGGCTACGCCCGGCCCCGGCTTGTCGAGCCGCAGCAGGGCGTCGTACGGACTCTGGCTGACGTACTCCGCCACGCCGCTGAGCGCCGGGACACCCGCGGGCGCCGTCCAACGCTGCCCGACGCTCAAGCCTTTCAGTCCCAATGCCGCGGTCAGCGTTTCCCAGGCCTCCGCTTCGGTTCCCGCGACGGGAGCCACGAACTGCATGATCGCGGAGCGTTGGCCGCGGAAGTGCGTGAGATAGATCCGCAGGGTGCGGAAGAAGCCGGGCCAGCCGGATTCGGTGCCTTCAAGCTGGTTGTCCCAGTCGTCGGTGCTGGCGAAGAGGCTATTCACCACACGGACGAGGCACACACCACCCGCGCGCGCTTCGACGCTCCACTCGGTTGCGATGGGCGGCGAGCCGCCCCAGCCCTCGCCCTGCGCGGCAAACCTGCGCGGCGGATCCCAGGCCGTCACAACGGAACGGGATTCCATGCCCGGGCCGAAGTTCAACTTCACCGCAACCGGCTTTCCGTCGCGCTCCTCGAACTCCGCCGGCACGAACCAGGACGAAATACCCGGCCCAGTGGCGACGGCGCGCCAGACTTCCTCCGGCGTGCCGGGGACCTCGACTTCGACCTGGATTGAACGGCGTCCGGAGGCTTCTTTCTTTACGCTCATGATGGCTCCTTGGAATCAGATTTCTGCGGCAGAGGGTACGCCACGACCACCAGGCGATGCGCGCGGCCGCCGGGGGCGGATACATCGTGGTACTTCGAAACCAGTTTCGTTATGGCCTCGGTGAGTTCGTTACTGAAAGCCGCCCGGTCGGTCGCCGACCGGAAGCGAACCTCGGTATCCACCGCCAGGGTCGCCAGACGTTTGCCCGCCGCTTTCGCACGACGAACAAGATCGCCCACCTCGCGGACGACCCGCGCGCCCAGCGCGATGAGATAGCTCGCGGACAGCCTGTCGATTTCCCGATTCGGATCCGCGGCGACCGGACCCAGAGCGCTCGGCGAAACCACGTAGGAAGCGGCCGTCGCCACGAGCAGCCGTTCCGTCAGCCCGCCCCACTTGCGTTCCTGGGCCAGCCGCACCAGCTGGTGCGCCTCCAGCGCGTGCAGGTGGTAGTTGACTTTCTGCCGCGCCAGGCCAACCCGCGTGGCCAACGTCGCCGCCGAGGCGGGCATGGCCAGCTCGGAGAGGAGTCGACTCCGCATGGGCTCCAAAGCCACCGTCGCCGCTGCCGGATCATCGATGACCTGGATGTCGAGCACGAGGGGGATGCTACGCTTGACAACTTTTATTGTCAAGGATGATTCAAGGCTTTTTCTTACGAATTTCCAATCTTTGCTGGTTCGAATTGGGGAGGATTGACGAGACGAGGCGAACAGTTCGACGATTTTCTAAATTGGACAGTCAACGCCGACGCGGTGTCCTATCATGAATTAGAAAGCGGAGATGTTTCCTTATGCTCGCACGCTTACTATCTAGTGCTTTGACTCTGGGAGTCACGGTTTCCCTTCTCTCCTGCACCGCCAATGCGGCTCCGAAGGCGCCGATTCCTGCGCCAACAGCGGACGCTTCGCTTACCGCGGTTTCAGGCAAGCAGTCAGCGGTATTTGCCGGCGGTTGTTTTTGGGGAACTCAGTCGGTGTTCCAACGAGTGAAAGGCGTGATCAAAACAACGGCGGGATATGCCGGCGGCTCCAAATCGACCGCAAGCTACGATCAGGTGACAACCGAAACGACTGGGCACGCCGAATCGGTGGAGGTTGTGTACGATCCCTCGAAGATCACCTATGGACAGTTGCTGCGCATCTTCTTTTCTGTCGCTCACGATCCCACGCAGCTTAACCGGCAGGGGCCGGATGTGGGTACGTCGTATCGTTCCGCGATCTTCTACGCGAATGACGAGCAGCGGCGCATTGCCACCGCCTACATCTCGCAGCTCGATGCCGCCAAGGTTTTCCCCAAAGCGATTGTCACCGAGGTGACACCGCTGAAAGGCTTCTACCGCGCCGAAGACTACCACCAGGATTATGCGCTCCATCATCCTGACAATCCCTACATCCTGGTCTGCGATCGCCCGAAGATCAGCGCCCTGAAAGAACAGTTTCCTGATTTGTTTGTAGATTACAAAGCACACTGAATCCAGGACCGGGTTCACCACGGAGGCATGGAGTACTCGGAGGCGGGAAGACAGACGGGACGCACCCATCGACTTCCGATTCAGCAAGCGTTCCGGACGACGACCGTGCCTTCCCGTCACACCGAACCTGGTTCGGTGCTACCACGAGTCAAGATTACGAGTCAACGGGAATTTCATTTTGGAACTCGCGCGGCTGCCGGAGATTGCTCGTCGGAATCACCGGACTCGGTGGTGCGAGCAACGGATGCGAAATCCTTAATTCACTGCTTATTCACTGTTATTCACTGTTCTTTGTGGCGGATCAAAATTGCGAGTTTCCGTAATTCCTGACGTGGCAGGCGGTTGCGCGGAATCGTCCGTTGCTCGCCTACCTGCTTAGAAAAAATTCGCTGTTAAATTCGCTGATAAATTCGCTGATCCGCGAACACCAGTGAATTTAGCCAGATTCAGGCTGAATCCGTTGCTCGCAAGATACATGCCGTAGGGGTAGTTGGAATTGGCGCAGAAATAACCGGGCCGCTGAACTTCCCGGAACCTTAGCGGCGGATTAAGACCCAAATCCTATGGAAGTCATAGGAAAGATATATTTTACCTATGCCTTCTGAGGGGAGAAGATGGAGAGACATGGAAAAAGAACTTGCCGTCGCAGCCGGGGCTGGTACCCAAACTCTTGAGCAAACCATTTCAACCGAGGCCAAGTGCCCGGTCGCGCATGGCGCTCGCCGTGCCCACACCAACGCGGATTGGTGGCCGAACCAACTTAGTCTGAAAGTCCTTCACCAGAATTCGCCGCTCTCTGATCCCATGGGGGAGACGTTCAATTACGCCGAAGAATTCAAGACCCTCGATTTGCAGGCCGTGATCAAAGACCTTCATGCCTTAATGATGACGTCGCAGGAGTGGTGGCCGGCGGATTACGGTCATTATGGTCCGTTCTTCATTCGCATGGCCTGGCATAGCGCGGGCACGTATCGCATCGGCGACGGGCGCGGCGGGGCTGGCTCTGGCGCGCAGCGGTTTGCTCCGCTCAACAGCTGGCCGGACAATGCGAACCTCGACAAGTCGCGCCGGCTCCTGTGGCCGATCAAGCAGAAATATGGGCGCAAGATCTCATGGGCCGACCTCATGATTCTTGCCGGAAACGTGGCGTTAGAGTCGATGGGATTTAAGACCTTCGGTTTCGGCGGCGGGCGTCCGGATGTTTGGGAGCCGGAAGAGGACATCTACTGGGGCCCTGAGGGCAAGTGGCTGGCGGACGAGCGCTACAGCGGCGATCGCGAGCTCGCAGGTCATCTCGGCGCGGTGCAGATGGGACTGATCTACGTCAATCCCGAAGGTCCGAATGGCAAGCCGGATCCAATCGCTTCGGCACGCGACATCCGCGAGACATTCGCGCGCATGGCGATGAACGATGAAGAGACCGTTGCGCTGATTGCTGGAGGCCACACCTTCGGCAAAACCCATGGCGCCGCGGCTCCGCCAGAGTACGTAGGCTCCGAACCTGAGGGCGCCGACGTCGAGGAGCAAGGTCTCGGCTGGAGCAACAAGTTCGGCAGCGGCAGAGGCGCGCACACGATCACTAGCGGGCTGGAAGGCGCATGGACCCAGACCCCTACGAAGTGGAGCAACAACTATCTGAAAAACCTGTTCGGCTTTGAGTGGGAGCTCACGAAGAGCCCGGCAGGCGCGAACCAGTGGACTCCAAAGAATGGAGCTGGGGCAGCCAGTGTTCCGGATGCCCATGATCCGTCGAAGCGGCACGCGCCTTTCATGCTTACGACAGACTTGGCCCTGAGAATGGATCCTATTTATGGCCCAATTGCGAAACGCTTCCACGATCATCCGCAGGAACTCGGCGAGGCGTTCGCCAAAGCGTGGTTTAAGCTGACCCACCGCGATATGGGTCCAATCTCCCGCTACTTGGGCCCACTCGTTCCTAAGGAGCCGCAGTTGTGGCAGGATCCCGTTCCCAAAGTGAATCACAAGCTGATCGGCGACAAAGACGCTGCTGCTCTGAAGGCTAAGATTCTCGCGTCTGGTCTATCGATCTCAGAACTGGTGACGACAGCGTGGGCGTCGGCCTCAACTTTCCGCGGCTCCGACAAACGCGGTGGCGCGAATGGAGCTCGCATTCGCCTGGCTCCACAGAAGGATTGGGAGGTGAACCAGCCGGCCCAGTTAGGGAAAGTTCTGCAAAAGCTGGAAACAATCCAGAAAGAATTCAACAGCTCGCAGACAAATGGGAGCAAAGGAAAGAAAATCTCGCTGGCGGACCTGATCGTTCTGGGAGGCAACGCAGCGGTTGAACAAGCTGCGAAAAAGGCCGGACACAACGTGAAGGTAACCTTTTCGCCGGGTCGCACGGATGCTTCTCAAGAGCAGACTGATGTGCACTCCTTCGCTGTGCTGGAGCCGGCGGCAGATGCGTTCCGCAACTATCGCCGCAAGGGAGAGCAAAGATCCGCGGAGGAGTTGTTGTTGGATCGCGCGCAGTTGCTAACTCTGACCGCGCCAGAGATGACGGTACTCGTGGGTGGACTCCGCGGATTGAATGCGAACTTCGGGCAGTCGAAGCACGGAGTGTTCACCAAGCGTCCGGAGACGCTGACCAACGATTTCTTCGTCAACCTGCTCGACATGAAGACGAAGTGGCAGCCGGGAACCAACGGCACCGGCGGCGTCTATGAAGGACGCGATCGCGCGACCGGCGAACTCAAATGGACCGCGACGCGCGTCGATCTGCTGTTTGGTTCGAACTCGCAGCTCCGAGCGATCGCGGAAGTCTATGCATGTGACGACGCTAAAGAGCAGTTTGTTCATGACTTCATCGCCGTATGGAACAAGGTGATGAACCTTGATCGCTTTGATCTCGCCGAGGCCTATGGACTTTCATTGCGAAGCGCCTGACGTTGGCGCGAGGGATCTGCTGTTTTGGCGTTGAAGCAAACAGCAGATCCGTCACTTCGTTTCGGGATGACAGTAGTACCGGCGGTCGGGTCCCCGACAACGCGCCTTTCGTTGCTGGGGCACAGAGTTGGAGTTTATGGCGTCGCAGTGTGGATCACGCGAGACAAGCTCCGGCTCAATTGAAGCAAGACTTACACCAGGCCAAAAGTGAAGCGGCGGGACTTCATCAAAACGAGTTCAGTGCTCGCTGGCGCGTCTTTCCTATGGCACTGCTCCCACGCATTTGCCTTCCCGGAGAACGCTGACTCCGACTTTAATTCGCTTGAAATCGCTCTCTTTGAAACTAGCGATGCGCGATACCAAGCCGTGTATTCGCATGCGCTCCGGACACTTCGAGCGAACATCGTACGACTTGCAAATTATCCGAAGCCAGTATTGATCGAAGGCGCCAATTATCAAGGCGCCTGGCTGGAGTGCGCTCCGCACGAGGCGCTCGTATATGCTCCGATTCGAGCCGATGTAGCGCGCAACAATCATCTTCTCTTTTTTGCCCTGCAACGTGAGGACGGGCAGATGCCCTGCTGGGTTCGCAAGGGAGCTGTGGGATTCGCTCAGATTCAGATGGTCGTCCCGATCGCCGCAACGGCGTGGGAGGTTGCTCAGCAGAACGGCGACAGTGAGCTTCTCGAGAAAGCGTACAACGCATGCAGCAAATGGGATCAATGGTTGCAGAAGTATCGCGATACGCGGCAGACGCGGTTGTGCGAAGGATTCTGCACATACGATACCGGCCATGACAACAGCCCAAGATGGGCGGGAATGCCGAACCGTTGTCCGGATGGTGATGCGCGCAAGTGTCCGCCGCTTCCGTCGCTGCCTCGGCTGTCGCCCGATCTCTCCGCCACTGTTTACGGAGGTCGCATCGCGCTTGCTGCTATGGCAAACGCGCTGGGAATGACAGCGGAGCACGACCGCTGGCTGGCGGATGCGGACGCAATTCGCACTGCGATCCTGACACGCCTGTATTCGGAAGAGGACGCCGCATTTTATGACCGTGACGCGCAGGATCAGTTCGTGCGCATTCGCGGAGATGTGATCACTCGAGTGCTTAGCGAGCACGTGGTCGATCAAAACCTGTTCGACACCGTTTATCGACACCAAATTCACAATCCATCCGCCTTCTGGGTGCCTTATCCGTTCCCTTCGATCGCGCTCGATGATCCCGCTTTTGTACGGCCGATTCCGCCAAACTCGTGGGGAGGGGCCGCTCAAGCTTTAACCGCACTGCGTGCGCCAAGATGGATGGAGCATTACGGGAAACCCGCCGATCTGGCGCACCTGATGCAGCGATGGCTAGAAGCCATATTGAAGGTCGACAAGTTTCTGCAACAGATGGACCCGCTCAACGGCAGTTTCACGATGGGAGAGGCCGACTATTCTCCGGCAGCCCTGGTTTTTTTTGATTTCACCTGGAGACTCGCTGGAGTGCGCAAGCAGGGAAAAGATCTTGAATGGAATGTGCGTCCGATGCCGCCAGACCTGCGAGCGAGTTACAGCTGGAAGCTCGTTCCCACTCGAATAGCGAAGCTGCGCTATTCGGCGGGCGTCGCCTACCTCAGAATTAACAATCGCGACTTGTGCCGGACGAGCAGTACAGTTCGCCTGGTCAGCGACGAGCACGGAAACTTGAAACACGCGATCGGAATCGCCGAAGCTCCAGCGAACGTGTTGCTGAAGCTAAGTTCAGGACGCGAAGAAAAATTTACTGTGAGGCCCAACGAGACGGTAAATATCCGGCGCCACTGAACTGCTCGCCACGGCATTGCTTTTCCGCAGCTAATCCTTATTCATCGTGCAGCAAATTCTTATCTGGCTCCTCAGCCGCTCGAATAAGACCGCCTTGGTCTCTCTAGAATCTCAGCTCCGGGAATTGTTACTTGTAAGTTGGAACTCTCCATGGAGCCTTGCATTAGAATTCCCGACACGCCACGCGTCAAATAGAAACGAAGGGCGTCCGCGGGACAGGCCAATTCTCCCAAAAAAAGGAGCCGACTTTCGTCGGCTCCCATAATGGGTATTGTGGTTCTCAGAAATAAAGCTTCAGTGCCAACTGAATCTCCCGCGGATCACCCGGTCCTCCCGATCCCGTTCCCAAAATCGGATTCAGCGTATTTGAAACCTTGCCGAAGGAGCCGCCGGTACCGCTATTGGCGAGTGTGAAGCTCGCATTTGGGTTAGCGAAGTTTGGATGATTGAATGCGTTGAAGAATTCAGCCCGGAACTGCCAGGTAAAACGTTCGGTCATGCGAAACATCTTGAACAGGCTCAGATCGGTAGTCTGAATCCCAGGACCGTGGAATGCGCGCGGTCTGCACGTGCCGAATGTTCCTCTGGCCGGGAATGCAAACGCCGTAGGATTGATAAAGAAGCCTGTGCTGGTGTAGCTGGCAGGGTCGCTGGTAGCGCCCGCAAAGGGATCGCCTACGCAATTTGGGTAAGAAGCGTGGTTCGAGCCGGTGAAGCTCACGTCCGGCGTCGTCACGCTGAAGGGCGTTCCAGTTTGCAGAGTGACGATTCCGTTGAACTGCCATCCGCCGAGCAGATTGCTCGCCAAGTTGTCGCCCGATACGAATCGCTTCCCTCTGCCGATGGGCAGATCCCAGGTGAAGTTGCTGACAAGGCGATGGCGAACGTCAAACGGCGAGTTGCTCATTTCGGCGCCGTAGTTGTATGCATTGGCCGGTGTGGAGCCTCCGGTTAGATTGTCCTGGAAATTTGCAAGTCCATGGCTGTAGGTGTAGTTGACGGCGTAGCCAAATCCCTTCGACATGCGCTTGCGAAGGGATAAGTCGAGGCCGTTATAGTCCGTATTGCCATCGTTCGTGGCGAGTTCAAGGAAGCCATGCTGACCGTTGAGAACGCATGGCGTTTTCACGCGTGCAACCGGGTCAGGATTTAGCGTATCAATGTTTGAGATGGTATTCAGGTTCGCAAACGGGAATTGCACAATGGGACATCCGCTGTCGGCGCCGGTGATGAGACCCTGATTGCCGTTCCTGAGGCGGTTCATCTTCCGGCCCCAATTCCCGACGTATGTCGCCGCAAGCACAGTGTCCTGGAAGAGCTCATATTCCGGACCGAAGCTTGCCTGTTCTACGTAACCTGACCGCTGGTTGGGATCTTGAGCGCGTAGTTGCAGCTTGGTGAGATCAAGCGCCGTGCCGGTGATGGTGCTCAACGGGAATCCATTCTTGAGCTGGAAGATTGGAGTCGAGCTTCCGGTGCCCTGATTGAGCTGTATGTCCTGCAGGAACGGCGGATTGAGTTCGAGCAGGCTCTCCGATCCGATGCGGTTGTAGTGCTGGTAGAAGATCCCATAGCCGCCACGGACGACCATTTTCTTCGTGAACTGGTAGGCGACTCCGACGCGCGGAGCGAAATCATTTTTGTCTGGTTGGATCAATGCCCGGTTGGCCCAACCCGATGCGTTGCCCGGGGCGCTGACGATACCTCCACCATTCGCCGAAGTGAAGTTGGAGACCAGGTTGTCGCGGCTCATGATGGGAGCAAACACCTCATAGCGCACGCCATAGGTGAGGTTCAGCTTGGAAGTCGCTCGCCACGTGTCCATGGCATAGAACGAGTGTCCGGGTTGGAAGTAGTGGACGACGAGAGGCGTGGTGAAGCGTGTCGCGTCTACGTCGCCTAACAAAAAGTCGGGCAAGCCAAACGAGCTGGCGGCAGTGTAGATACCGGTTATCATCGGCTCTCCCTGTGGAGCTCGTATATCGAGGAAGTTGTCGCCGCGCTTGACGTACTCGTAGCCGAACTTGAAGCTGTGGCTGCCTTTGAGCCAGCTGAGATTCTCGATCAGGTTCCACGCCTGCGAGATCTGGTACTGCGGGCGCCATGGCGACGTGCCTAGCCGCGTAAGGCCATTAATCTCGATTGGCGGCAAACCTGCCGTGTTGGGTGTGTTGGGAATGCCGTTAAGACCGAAGTCGGGCGCCAGGGACTTGCCAAGCGTTAGACCAACTGGATCGCTGTGAGCGTAATCGCGGTTGAAGCCAAATCGCGCATCGCTCAGGAAGTTATTCGAAAGGTTGTGTGTCCAGCCCAATGACACAAGCTGAGTGTGTGTGCGATATTGCGTGGCGAAATTTCCATTTCCCGGAACGGGATCGCTCGTCCAGGGTGGATCCTGGCGGCTCACGTGGTAGTAGCTGTAACTGCCCGTGATGTGATCCTTTTGGTTCAAAGTGTGATCGACACGGCCATCGAGCGACCACGTGTCATTGGGGACGACAGTAGAAAAGATGTAGTTTTGAGCCCCCGTCCAACTTCCAGGCGTCCCAAGAGGAACTGGAAAAGTAATGTTCGGATCGGGGAAAAGCGCAGCGATCTTGGCGCCCACCGGATCGATGCATCTCGACTGAATGATGTTTCCCGCCACGCAGCCGGATTGGCCCGCTACGGGAGAATCATTGAGCGTGTTCTTAAGCTCAGTAAAGTTCCCCTGCTTCATCAGTGGAGTGGGAACTGTGCTCTTTATCGGCGTGGAACGACGGCTAGTGAAACGCTGCAGGTCGAAGAAGAAGAAGGTTTTGTCCTTGATGATGGGACCGCCGAACGTGCCTCCAAACTGATTCTGAGAGAAACGGCCCTTTGGCTTACGCGGAGTTGCGTTATTGTTTGCCCATGAATTGGCGTCGAAGATGCTATTGCGAACGTATTCAAATAGATTGCCGTGATAACCGTTTGTGCCGGACTTGATCGCAGTATTGATTACAGCTCCGGCGGAGTTCCCGAACTCTGAGGAGTAGGTTCGTGTCTGCACACGAAATTCCTGCACGGCGTCTGGCGGCGGCTGTACCACCTGCACGGAGAATTCCTGAAGATTCTCCGACCAGGAATTGTTGTCGATGCCATTCAGCCGGAAATTGTTCTGAAGCTCGAGATTTCCGTTTACGCTGAAGCGGTCTGGAGCTGGATTTGCGGCTCCGTAGAACTTTTGCACTCCCGGTTCCAGGAGCGCGAGGTCTGCATAGCGGCGTCCGTTTAGGGGAAGATCGTTAATCTGTCGTGAGTCGACTACATTGCCGATGTCCGCCGACTCGGTTTGCAACAACGGCTCGCTGCCAGTGACGACGACCTCTTGATTGACTGATCCGACGCGCAATGCCACTTCAATGGAAAGACGATCCTGCACATGCAGCTCGAGACTGTCCCGAACAACAGTGTCGAATCCTTGTGAACTGACGCGCACCGAATAAGTGCCCGGGATCAGTGCCAAAACCTGATATTCTCCGGTGTCGTTCGTCGTAGTGTTGACTGCCACTCCAGTTCCCTTGTTGGTTACCGTCACAGCCGCTCTGGGAACGACAGCGCCAGAGGCGTCCACTACCCTGCCGACGATCGCCCCGCGATCAATCTGCGCATAGGCGGAGAGAGCGGTAATAACGAGAATCACAAACCCGAAAGCACTGTGGAGAAAACGTCTCTTCGTTTCCCATCGAAGATTCATTGCAGCCTCCTGCATTACTTCACCAAGCGATTCATCCCTGGCGATCTCACTCTGAACCCATTCTCGAACCCGCAAAAAATTCGTGAAGCGTAGCGGGCGGAGTGAAGTTATCGCCATGTAAGGACCTCATAAAATATCGAAACGATTCGGTCTGGTTGGGTTCACATCTAACACCTGACAAATTCTTACTGTCAAGACTTATCGAAGAACTTATCCACACGATTACATTCACCTAATGCAAGCGCCGGCGCAATAGCGTCTGTGAGTAGAGAACCGCATCCGAAGTGAGGAAATGCCAAAACGTTTTGGTATTTCTCGCTACAGACCGTACAATTCCGTTGCTTTATGGCTGCTTTGGTGTCTTCACCTAAATCCTTCCGCCGCTCGGCGACCCTATCATCGCCTCAACAGGTTCGGAATGTGCAAAGGAGATCTATGGCATTCAGATCAAATCGTATTTTCGCTCTGCTTGTGGTCCTCGCCTGCATATTGCCCCTATTCTTTCCAGTCTCCTCAGCAAAGGCGCAGTCCCCGACTGCCGTCAGCACCGCGCCCGAAGTGACTGCGCAGCCCATACCGTTTGATCGCGGCGCAAGTGCTCTTTGGCAAAGTCTGCAAAAGTTGCGCACGCGCGCCAGTTTGCTAATGGTGACTGCTCATCCTGATGATGAAGATGGCGGAATGCTCACCTATGCATCGCGCGGCCAGGGAGCTCGCGTCGCCCTGCTGACTTTGAACCGCGGTGAAGGGGGCGCCAACGTGATGTCGTCAGACTACTTCGACGCGCTCGGACTCGTGCGCACGGAAGAACTTCTCGCGGCCGATCATTACTACGGCACACAACAGTTTTGGACACGTGTGATCGATTACGGTTTTTCAAAAACCAAAGAGGAAAGCCTGGACAACTGGGGTCATGATCGCGTGCTTGCCGATGTTGTGCGCGTAGTCCGCATGACGCGCCCGTTGGTAATCACTTCAGTTTTTGTCGGCGGCCGTACAGACGGCCACGGGAATCACCAAACGGCCGGCCAGATGGCACAGGAAGCTTTCAAGGCGGCAGGAGACCCGGCGATGTTTCCTGAGCAATTGAAGGAGGGTCTGCGGCCGTGGAAGCCGGTCAAGGATTATGCCCGCGTGCCTTTCGCGCGAATCACCGACAAAGGCATATATGACTACGCAGACGGAAAGTACTATCCGGCCGAATTTCACAACTACACTGACGGAACTATCACTAAGGGAGAACTCTCACCCGCAGTCGAGATTCCCGAAGGCGAGTACAACCCGCTCCTGGGCTTGACTTACGAACAGGTGTCGCGCCTTGGACTCGGCCACCAGAGATCGCAAAACGGCGGAACCGGTATGCCTCCAGCCGAGGAACAAATGAGCCCGTATCATCGCTTTGCTTCGCTGGCCTCAGTCCCAGAAAAGGAATCCACATTCTTTGACGGCATTGATGTTTCGCTCATGGGCATCGCCAGTCTGAGCCAGGGAGCAGACTCGGCATTTCTCAAGGAGAGGCTGGCAAGCATCAACTCGCTCGTGGAGAAGGCAATCCACGATTTTTCAGCACCGCGTCCGGAGACTATTGCTTCTACTTTGGCCGAGGGACTAAAAGCGACCAACGATTTGATTGAGAAGGTTGCCGCGAGCAGCCTGAGCGACGATTCAAAATATGATGTTGCTCATGAATTAAAAGTAAAGCAAGTCCAATTCGGGAACGCTCTCGGAGAGGCGCTGGGGTTATCAGTCCTTGCTGCTGTTGCTCCGGAGAAAGAACCTACCGGCCCCTTTGCGCGTTTTTTTCGAAATCCGGAGACCTTCCAGGTCGCCATTCCGGGGCAGCAATTTTGGGTAAAGGTTCATACCACGAATCCGACGAATTTGCCTGTGCAAGTCGGGAGCGTAGCTATCGAAACGCCTCAAGGCGAGCAGTGGAAGGTTGATCCGGAATCGCAAACCAGCGGAACGTTAAAATCCAATCAGTCAATGGACACGCGCTTTGCGATTCACGCACCGCAGAACGCGGGCTATACGCGTCCCTACTTCGCACGACCAGATATCGAGCAGCCTTACTACGACGTTCAAGAACCGCAATTCCTGAACATGCCGCTTGCACCATACCCTCTGTTAGCCAAGGTGCAATTCAGCTTCGATGGAGTGCCTTTCGAGATTTCGCAAGTCGTGCAGTCCGTGAAGCGCGTCACGGGACCGGGGACTGTTCTTGAGCCTCTGGTGATTGGTCCTGCTGTGTCGGTTGCCATCGCGCCACAGGCTGGAATAGTTCCTCTCAGCTCAAAGGCGTTTGACCTGACGGTCAGGGTCCACAGCAATGTCAAGGGACCAGCCAAAGGAACCGTGAGACTCGATCTGCCAGTGGGATGGAAATCGGAGCAGCAAGCATTTTTGACAGCTAAGGATGGCGACGATCAGATTCTCAAATTTCACGTCGTGCCTGGGCGAATCGAGGAGAAGCCTTACACCATCACCGCAGTCGCCACCTATGATGGCCGCGAGTACAAAGAGGGCTATCACACTGTCGGATATCCTGACCTGCGTCCGTACAATCTGTATCGCGCCTCCGCATATCGCACGACTGGCGTCGACGTAAAGATTGCGCCGGGTCTGAACGTTGGATATATCGTAGGCGCGGGCGATGACGTGCCCCTCTCATTAGTGAACCTGGGAATCAATGTTCACTTCCTCTCGCCGGGAGACCTCGCCGGCGGTGATCTGTCGAAGTACGATGCGATTGTTGTCGGCGTGCGCGCCTATGCGGTTCGCGATGATCTAAAGACCTACAACAGTCGGATCCTCGACTACGCAAAAAATGGCGGAGTTGTCATCGTGCAGTACAACACGCCGGAATACGATCACAATTATGGTCCATATCCCTACAAGATGGGCTCAAATCCGGAGGAGGTAACCGACGAGCATTCCAAAATGGAAATCCTCGAACCTGCGAATGCTGTCTTTACCTGGCCAAACAAGATCACAAGCAAGGATTTCGACAACTGGGTAGAGGAGCGGGGATCGAAGTTCCTGCAGTCGTGGGATACCAATTATCAGCCTCTTCTCGAAACACACGATGCGGGTCAGGAGCCGCAAAAAGGCGGGCTGGTTTACGCGAAATATGGGAAGGGCGTGTACATCTACAACGCCTATGCCTTCTATCGCCAGATGCCCGAGGGTGTTCCGGGAGCCTACCGGTTGTTCGCGAATATGATCAGCCTGGGTAAGAGTCCGCAGCTCGCCAGTACCCAATCGGGAAAACAACGCGCGTCGCTGGACAAGCCGAAGCGGTAAACCACTGGGATGGACGCGAAGCGCAGATGCTTTTACTTGCGGTCCTGCGCCTGGCCCTGAATTGAATAAAGAAAAGTTTTGATGGTCTCATCGCGTCTGGCATTCTCGTCGGCCAGACGTGCCGATGCCGTTTGATACAGTTTCATCTCCTGTTCAGACCGATGTTGTTGACCGAGATGCTGGTAAATCTGAGCAAGCCGGTAATGCGCGTCCGGCGAGTTCGGCTCCATTCGCGCGCAGGTCTCCGATTCGCGAAGCGCATCCTGCCAACGCTCGATCCAGCGGTATGCCTTCCCCAGTTGACAATGAGGAGAGGCTTCGTTGGGAAGCTTCTCAGTTGCTGTGTTTAGCCGACGAAGAATCTCCTCCGTATGCGAGCGATCATTAGAAAGATAATCTCTACGGAATAGCAACGCAGCGCAGTAGAACTGTAGCATTCCGGACTTGGAATGAGCGTCGCCATACTCGCAAAGACGAGTCAATGCAGCAGGATTAGGCGGGCCTGATTCGTCCATCTGAACGTCGCCGACATATCGGAGCGCCAATTCGGGATCTGGTGCCATGCCTGCACCGTTCAGAAGAGTTTTGGTCGCCTCTTCAGCGCTTCCGGAAAAATATTCGACCATTCCCAACGCAACCTGGATCCGCCAGGAGTTCGAATGCGATTCCTGAGCTTGCGTCAGGACCACGCGAGCAGGTTCGAAGCTCTTGTGCCGGATAAGATCGAACGCAAGCGAGAGTCGGTATTTCTCCTCATTCGGTGCAAGCGCGATTGCAGCCTGATAGCTACGCACCGCCGAGAGCTCGTCTCCGCGAGCTTCCTGAATGTCTCCGATTAGATCTTCAAGTTCAGCGCTGTCAGCAGTCGTCTGCATGCTTTCTGCAGTTGCCAAGGCATCGTCCAACCCGCCCGATTTGAATTGAGAAAGAGCGAGATTGAATCTCACCTCGGCGCGACTCGGATCGAGTTCGACTGCTCTCTTGAGTTCGTCTGCTGATTCGGAGAAGCGTTCATGTGCGATGAGTACTTCCGCCAGTCGTTGGCGGAAGACTACTTCCTGTTCTTGCGACAAAGTCAATGTGCGAAGCTGTTCCAACGTATGACGAATCTCATCGCCACTTCCCAACTGTGCTTCCAGCAGCATCAATCCCAAAGCTGGGTCATGAGTGCGAGCAAACAGCGGACCAGCTAATTTCGCGGCCCGCTCCCAATGCTTTGCCTCAGTTTCAGCAGCTGCAGTAGCCATCTGGAGTCCAGCTTGATTGGGCGAGAGCGCTAATGCGTTCTCCATTTCCGCTGCTGCGCCGGCAGGATCTACCAAGCCAGCGGCAATGGACGCCTTGAGTCGATGGAAGGAGAGCCGCTTTTCGGGCGATTTCGGCGGTGGAACCTCCGACAGAGCGTGGGACGCTTCGCTGTAACGATGCAATCGAGCAAGCACCACCGCCCATGCGGTTTGTACCTTCGGTACGCCGTGGCTCACCTTGGCGGCATGGGCCAGAATTGCTTCTGCCTTCGCAGGATCGCCTGCGCGGTCATAGATCTCGCCCAGACCGGCGAGCGCCAGGTAGTTGTCGGGCGCGTATTTCAGAATTTCCTGATATTGCTGCTCAGCCTGGCCGAGTTCTCTCCTGGCTGTAAAAGCCTCCCCCAGCAACAGACGCGCTGCAGTGTCTTTAGGGTGCGCCTGAAGGTGAGTCGAAAGGACCTGTATCGCTTCTGTTGGATTCCCTGAGGCGAGAGAAGATTGTGCAGACGCGATGACTCCACTCGACCCGACTGTTGGCGAAGCACGATGCTCTCGAGCACCGACACCAGTTATCAGGCAAAGTACGGAGAGGCATATGGAACAATGAAGCGGGAGAATTTTTCTTGATCCCAAAAGGGAACACATTCTCCTGCCTCTCAGCGTTACCAGCTCTTTCATGCGCTCTCCACCGTCATCTGCACAACGTTGACGTGCTATATTGCGGCTCACCTTTACAAGCGCTCAGGTAAGCAGGATTCTGGAATTGGTCGACAACTCTACACCGCATCTTCCGTCTGAAATAGCCGCCACCTCCGACAAGTTAGTCCGCGGCATGGGGTTGCTTCAATCCACTGCAGTCAACATGCTGGAGATGATTGGAATCGGGCCCTTCATCACCATCGGAGTCATTCTTTCTGCGATGGGTGGACCGCAGGCGATTCTCGGGTGGCTTCTGGGGGCGATTTTTTCCATTTGCGATGGCATGGTTTATGCCGAATTGGGCGCCGCCATGCCGGGGGCAGGTGGCGCATACATTTATTTTCGCGAAGCATTCAATCCGCGTACCTGGGGCCGTCTGATTTCTTTTCTATTTCTGTGGGAAACCATTTTCGCTGCGCCGCTATCCATATCCGCCGCGTGCGTTGGGTTTGCCGAGTACTCTCACTATTTTTTCCCTGGCTTGACTCACGCCGGCGTAGGTTTACTCGCCGCCTTCATAAGTCTTCTCATAGCCTTTCTTTTGTATCGCCCAATCAAAACAGTCGGACGGCTCTCCGTAATCATGCTGGGGATCGTTTTTACCGCGATGTTTTGGGTGATTGGTGCAGGGGTGATTCATATGAATCCCAGCATAGCGTTCGATTTCCCTCCCGGCGCTTTTCATCTCTCGAAGCGATTCTTCTATGGCCTCGCGAGTGCCACTCTCATTGCGATGTACAACTATGGCGGATACAACAACATTACTTATCTTGGCGCCGAGGTAAAGAACGCCTCGAAGAACATTCCGCGAGCAATCGTCCTGTCAGTGTTGCTTGTCGCAGTCCTGTATCTCTTCATGAGCGTGACAATTATTGGAACGATCCCGTGGCGCGATGCAGCCGTCTCCAGCGCCGTCGTTTCGGAATTTATCGGCAAGCTCTACGGTTCACGCGCGGCCGCAGTGATGACCGTGTTGATTCTGGCCGCAACGCTTGGCGGGATTTTCACGATGACGCTTGGCTACTCGCGGATTCTGTATGCCGCAGGCGCAGAAGGAAACTTTTTCAAGATCTTTGGCCGGGTTCATTCGAAGGGGCACTTTCCGACAGTCTCACTGATTGCGATCAGCCTGATGGCTGTGCCTCTTTGCTGGTTGACCCTCGAACGGCTTCTCTTGGCATTGATGATTACGCAGATCATCTTTCAGTTCATTCCGCAGATATTCGCGCTGTTCGCGATGCGTTGGTATCGGAAGGACATCCCTCGCCCGTTCAGTATGTGGCTCTATCCCGTCCCAGCCATCGTGGCACTTGTGGGCTGGACCTACGTTGCATCGACTCCTGACCAAAGGCAATACGTCGGCAGCGCGGCCATTCTTTTGCTCTTGGGTCTAGTTGCCTATCTGCTGCGGGCCCGGACTATCCGGTCATGGCCGCTCGAAGCACAGGTCGAAAATCGATCAACGTCCGCTGGTTAGGAATTGTTCTGCTTTGGAGGACTGCAGGAATCGCGCACGACGAGTTGCGTCGCCAGCAGAACAGGGCTAGCAACGCTGGGACGGCCCTCGACGTGGTCGATGAGCATTCTGGCCGCTATCATCCCGACCTCGCGCGCCGGTTGACGGACAACTGTAAGCCTCGGACGCAGCAGAGTTGACCAATAGAAATCGTCAAAGCCAAGCAGACTGATTTCCTCCGGGCATGCCAGACCGATCTCCTGAATGGCAGCCAGTGCCCCAAGCGCCATCATGTTGTTCGTGCAGAAAATCGCTGTAGGGCGTCGCGCGCGCGTCAGCAATTGCATGGCATGCTGATGTCCGCTCTCCATATCGTTATTTCCGGTGTGGATCATTGAGCGGTCCGGGCGAATCTTGACGCTGCTCAGAGCATGCAGAAACCCCTTCAATCGATCCGCCGAAGTGCCACTGGACGTATCTCCCGAAATGATGCCGATCATTCGATGTCCGAGGCTAAGAAGGTAACGGGTGGCATTGTCTGCCGCCAGCGCATTATCCACACCAACGCGCCCGACGGACGAATCGCGAACAGCCGGATATCGATCGGCATAAACCACCGGTATGTTGCCCAAAATGGGCGTGGCTTTCTTGGCAACTGCATCCATTGCAGGAACACGCACAACGCCATCCACACGCCGCCGATGAAACGAATCCAGATAGTTGCGCTCCTCTTCCCAACTTTCACGCGAGTCGCCAATCAGAATCGTGTAATTCGCCGAGGCCGAATAGTCCTTCGCTCCGCGAACCACGTCGACGTAAAAATTGTTGGAAAGATCGGGGACAATAATGGCGATCGAATGGGTCTTTTGCAGGCGAAGCCCGCGAGCCAAATCATTAGGGCGGTATTTCAGCTGCTTGATGGCATCCTGAATACGACCGCGCATCTCGGCGCTGACATAGTCCGAATTGTTTAGCGCGGCCGAGATGGTGGCCACGGAAGCTCCCGCCGCTTTCGCTACCTCGCGAATGGTGATGTGTCGCCGGTCTTTCTTTTCCTTCGATCGCAACGCTGCACCCGATTGGCCTTTGAAGTCGTGTTGCAAAAGCATACTCGGACTCTTGGAAATCTGACATGGCAGGGTATCCGGGTCCTCTTTCGCAACAGAAGACTTCAGCCCTTAGCTCAGCTGTTATGATTTTCGCGTAATGGCGCTTGCCTTCGCGCGTTCTCCTCAACAATTACTCATCTTCGGGGAGTTCTATCTTGACTTGGTCTTTTACGATCTACCGGATGTTCCCAGATTGGGAGAGGAGGTCAAAACTCGCAGTTTCGCAGAACTACCCGGAGGAGGATTAGCAACTACGGCGCTGGTAGCCGCTGGATTGGGCACACTTACTGCCGTAGTTACCAGGATAGGACAGGATGCACGTCTGAGCCCGGCGTGGCAGAGGTTAGTTAAGAGCAAAGTCTCTGTTGAAGCATGCGAATCCTCTTCGCAGCTTCCGACCGCGCGAACCGTATGCGCCTCTTATAACGGCGACCGAATGATGATTACTCATGACGCCATCAATGAGAACTTGCGCAGCCTGCTCGATTTGCCGAAGGTGAGAACACAGCTTCGGGCGTCTAAACACGTTCATTTGGCTTGCGCCCTTTGGCCAATTAGAGCCTGGCTCCCTGCAATCCGGCGTCTGCGCTCCCAGGGACTCACTCTCTCCGCCGACATCGGATGGAATCCTGAGATGTTTCAATCGCGCGAGCTTCCTCGTTTGCTGGAAGAACTCGAGTTTACGTTTCCCAATGAGATGGAGGCTCGCGCCATGACACAGGAACGAAGCATCGAAAGCGCGCTCAAAAAGATCGCTCGGTCGGTCCGAGTTCCCGTTATCAAGCTTGGCGAAGGTGGTTCCATTGCATTTCAGAACGGGAGGATTGTGCGGGCGAAATCCATTCGCGTTCGCTCGATCGACGCGACCGGCGCCGGCGACGCTTTCAATGGAGGCTTTCTTCACGGCTATCTTGCAGGATGGGATCTTGAGGAGTGTCTGCGAGCCGGCAATGTTTGCGGCGCACTCGCGACCACCGCTGCCGGCGGCTCCTCTGCGATACCGACGCAAAGGCAATTGAAGCGGCTGATGAAGACGACTGCGCATTGAGTTGAAGCCAGTATCCATTTAGATTAGCTAGGCCACGACAACATCACCGTCATGAAGATCGCAATCATCGGAGCTGCGGGGGTCAGAACTCCCCTTCTCATACATGGGCTTGCAGAAGCCCGGTCAAAACTTGGCATCGATGAACTTGCATTTTGGGATACAGATTCCGAACGTCTAAGAACGATGGGCCGAGTCTCAGCTGCAATGGCGAAGCGGAGCGGTCTCGCAGCGAAATTAAGTGTTTGTTCCAATCCAGAACAAGCCGTCGCTGGCGCGACGTATGTGATTACCAGCGTGCGCGCAGGTGGAATTGAAGCGCGCGTGAAGGATGAAAACATTGCGCTGGCACACGGACTCGTCGGCCAGGAGACCGTAGGCGCTGGCGGATTCGCCTGCGCTATGCGAAATCTTGCAGTAATGCTGGAGTATGCCCGGCTCATCGAACGAGTTGCTCCACGCGCGACCGTCGTCAATTTCACGAATCCCGTGGGAATCATCTCCCAGGGCCTTCTGAATCACTCAACAGTGAAGATCGTCGGCGTCTGCGACACTCCCCTGGAGACCTTTGAACTGATCGCAACTGCACTCGGCAGAGATCCGTTCGAGCTTGAATTCGATTATCTGGGACTAAATCATCTTGGCTGGGTGCGTGGCGTTCGTGATCGAGACAAAACAGAACTGCTTCCGAAGCTCCTCTCGTCCCCCAAGTTGATTCAGAAGTGTTACCGGCATGGCTTGTTCCCCGTCGAATTTATTCAGCACTTGGGACTGCTTCCGACAGAGTATCTCTACTTCTACTACTTTCCCGATGCGGCCTATCGCAACACCAAGCGAAGCGGACAATCACGCGGGCAAGCCATTTCATTGATGAATCAAGCTCTCTTCAGCAAATTAGCGCACGCTGCCGAATCTCAATTGATCGAGATCTATGAAAATTATCTGCGCGAACGAAATGCCTCATATTTCAGCATCGAGGCAACAGCAGGAGAACGTCGCGAGGGAGGCCAGGCGCTCTACTCGCAATTCTCGGGATATGAACGCATAGCCACACTGGTTCTTCAAGCGCTCCATTCGGACTCAACCATACCAATACCGCTAACTGTCCGAAACAACAGCGCCATCGAAGATCTTGATGCCAACGATGCGGTCGAGCTGCCATGTGACGTTTCCTCTGCAGGAGTCAACCCTCGCAAAGTGGGACGTGCTCCAGCAGCCGTCCGTGGGCTGCTGCTGCAAGTAAAGGAATACGAACGTCTCACGGTGCGCGCCTCGGTAAACAGATCAAACGAAGCTGCCTTGGCGGCATTGGTTACAAATCCTCTTGTCGGACGCAAGGAAGTCGCCGGAGCAGTCCTCTCGGAATACATGCAAGCCTTTGGGGACCAAATGCATCTGCAAAGCATCGTGACCATGTGACGTAAGCCGACTGGCAAGCATAAGTTGCTGGAAACAAAGCTGTTTCAGCCATCTATCCAAAGACACTTGCGTAAGCAGCACCTGGGCGAATGCCGCTGGTGAATCTGTTCGGATAGGCCTACAATAAATACCGAAACGTTTCGGCAATTCCGGAGAGGCAAATCGCCATGACCACATCGAGCACTCGTCCAGCGACCGAGCCGCTTTCCAATTTGGAACAGTGGGATGACTTCGTGGAGGGTCGCTACAAAGAAGGCAAATCGGAATCGCAATTCCGTCAGTACGACGCTCAGGCGAACCCGGGAGTTGCTGAGTTCTATCGGCTGAACCATCAGTATCAGACGCTCGATTATGTGCTCCAAAAAGAGAAGGAATATTTCGGCCTGAAACGTGGCGTCAAGAGCGTGTGGGAAGCCGCCGAATATTTGAACACCTTAGTGGATGATAGCGACCCCGATACGGACCTCACACAGCTCGAGCACCTTCTGCAAACCTCCGAGGCCATTCGTCGTGACGGCCATCCGAGGTGGATGGTGCTCGTGGGCTTCGTCCACGATCTGGGCAAATGTCTGTGCCTTTACGGGGAACCACAATGGGGCGTAGTTGGAGACACATTTCCAGTAGGCTGCGCATGGTCCGACCAGATCGTCTTTCCCGAGTACTTCGCCAACAACCCCGACCGGAATGC
Organism: Acidobacteriota bacterium; assembly: GCA_003225175.1. Taxonomy (NCBI): domain Bacteria; kingdom Pseudomonadati; phylum Acidobacteriota; species Acidobacteriota bacterium. The sequence goes on along the minus strand of QIBA01000062.1, from coordinate 33,012 downwards.
TCCGAAGTACCAGACGCAGTACGGAATCTACGAGCCAAACTGCGGACTGGAAAATGTACACATGTCTTTCGGCCACGACGGCTACATCGCCGAAGTCATGAAGCCATACCTGCGCGACGAAGCTCTCTATATGCTTCGCTTCCACTCGTTCTACGCGTGGCACCGCCATGGCGCTTATCAGCACCTGGAAAACGAAAAAGATCGGGCGATGCTCGAATGGGTGAAGAAATTCAATCCCTATGACCTGTACTCGAAAGGTCATACCAAGCCAGACGTGAAGGAACTGAAGCCTTACTACGATGATCTGTTCGCGGAGTTCCTGCCCGAAAAACTGGCGTGGTGATCAGTAAAGCCGACGCAGGCCGACCGACGTTTACCCAGCCACTAGTGCGGCCCTACTGAGCTTTTATCTGTCTAGTGCTTCCCAGATCGTTGCCAGGTGATGGTCATCGTGCTCGGCGACGAAGTACAAGCCATCCACCAGCCGCATAGGCTGCTTTAGTCGCAGATGGAGCATGGACACCCGAAGCTCCAGCGAGATAGCCAGCACCCCCATTTTCGGTCATAATGGGCGACTTCACTGGACACATAGCTATCAGGGGCTCTAATGGGGGTGCAATCCATGAACTTGCCGGACGTGCGTATTGCGCACGTGCTGGCGGTGGGCGTAGCGGACGCGGGTTCCGGTGCTCCGGAAGAGCAGCGGGTTGTTCATCGCTTGATGGAAGCTCTTCAAGGCACGCCCAAGTTTCAGCGCTGTCAGAGGCGGGGCGACGCACTTTTTCTTGCCTTTAAGCATGATCTGGCGGTCGTCTTTTTTGATTCCCCGGAAAGCGCCGCTTGTTGTGCACTGGAACTCGTCTCTCCCCTGGCTCGGATCGCATCTCCGAAAATACGTCTTGGCCTTCACACCGGCCCAATTCATTGTGAATCCGGCGGTGACTCTCCTCAAATTTCCGGAATCAGCCTCGCGGTTGCTCGACAGATCATGGAGTGTGGGGACGCAGGTCACATTCTGGTTTCCAATGCGGCTGCCGATCTGCTGAGCCAGTTTGGACGTTGGTCGGAAATGATGCACCCGGCTGGTGAGTTCGAACTCGCTAATGGAATCCAGCTGCAGGTCTCTAATCTATGCAAAGGCGGCTTGGGAAACCATTCCACCCCAGAGCGCTTTCTCCATCCCAAAACCGAGGCAAAGGATCCGCTCATTGGCAGGAGCGTGAACCATTACCTGGTGCTGGAGCGGCTTGGCGCGGGCGGCATGGGAGTGGTCTACAAAGCAAAAGACATTCGTCTTGACCGCAATATCGCGATTAAATTCCTTGCGCGCGAGTTGTCGAATCACCGCTCGCATTTGGAGCGCTTCCAGCGCGAAGCTCGCTCTGCTTCCGCGCTGAATCACACGAATATCTGCACCATCCATGACGTTGGCGAGTGGAAGGGATGGCACTTTATTGTGATGGAGCTTCTCGAGGGCTGGACGCTCAAGGAGCTGATGGCGCGCGAGCCGCTGCCGATTGAGAAAGTGTTGCAATATGGGACTGAGATCGCACAGGCATTGGAAGCGGCACATGGGCGCGGAATTGTCCACCGTGATGTGAAGCCTGCGAACATTTTTGTAAATGCCCAGGGACAGATCAAAGTCCTGGACTTTGGTCTGGCGAAAGTTGAGCGCAGACGCGGGGCTGTCGCCCGAGTGGGTATGGGTGGCAATGGCGGTTTAGCGACAGTGACTGCCGAGGAGAGTGCGACAAGTTCTGGCGAATTCGTCGGCACCGTTGCTTATATGTCGCCGGAGCAGGCTCGCGGCGAGGAACTCGATGGCCGCTCGGATCTCTTCTCATTTGGCGTGGTTCTGTATCAGATGGCTACGGGAGTGCTGCCGTTTCGCGGAGATACCTCGGCGGTAATCTTTGACGGCATTCTGAATCGCACGGCGCCCTCGCCAGCGACTGTGAATCCTGCCGTGCCGCGCGAATTGCAACAGATCATCGAGCGAGCGCTGCACAAGGATCGCGCCCTTCGATATCAGACAGCGGCCGACATCGGCCTCGATTTGCAGAACCTTGCCGCCGACCTTCGCCACAAATCGATCTCACCGGCTGTGTCTCCGGTGGCCACAGCGACGGGCGAAATTGCGATTCTTTACAAGCGCAATGCTGAACCCGACGAGCAGATCCTGCGGCTGCTCGAAACCGAATTGGTACGGAACAGTTATCGCGTGTTCATTGATCGTCACCTGCTCGTAGGCATGGAGTGGGCGCGCGAGATCGAACGGCGCATTTGTCAGGCTGAGGCGGTGATTCCTCTGCTCTCTGAGTCTTCTGTTAAGAGCGAGATGCTGGCCTACGAGATAGAAATTGCGCACGAGGCGGCTCAGCGCCAAAAGGGGAAACCGCGTATTTTGCCGATACGCGTGAATTACTTCGACCCTTTCCCGGACACGATGTCGGCCAATCTCAATCCTCTGCAGTATGCCGAGTGGAAGAGTCCGGCAGACAATTCGGCACTCACGCTGGCGGTACTCGATTCATTGCGGAATCCTCGCCAGGAGCGGAGTCCGCTCAAGCTGGAGGCCGTCGGCGGCGCGGTCCCTCTGGATTCGGCCTTCTACATCGTGCGCCCCACAGATGACGACTTTCTTTCCGCGATCGCTCGCGAGGACAGCATTGTCCTCATCAAGGGCGCGCGCCAGATGGGCAAGACTTCCCTCCTCGCGCGCGGCCTCTCGGAAGCACGAAAATCCCGAGCCAAAGTTGTGCTCACCGACTTTCAGAAGCTGAACGCCGCTCATCTGGAATCGATCGATTCCTTTTTCCTCGCGCTCGCCGACGCCATCGCCGAGCAACTCGGGTTCGACGACATTGTTCCCGAGCAGTCCTGGAACCCCAGACGCGGTCCAAGCATGAACTTAGATCGCTTTCTGCGGCGCGAGATTCTCAGTCGTGTGGAAACGCGCCTGGTGTGGGGGATGGATGAAGTCGACCGGCTCTTCTCCTGCAAGTTCGCCAGCGAAGCGTTCGGTCTGTTTCGCTCGTGGCACAACGAACGTTCGCTCGATCCGACTGGTCCGTGGCAAAAGCTCACCATGGCGATAGCGTATGCGACGGAAGCACACCTCTTTATTACTGACATTAATCAATCGCCCTTTAATGTCGGCACTAGGCTTTATCTCGAGGACTTCACTCCCGAGCAAGTTGCCGAGCTGAATCGCAGATACGGACATCCGCTGAAGAATTCCGCCGAGCTCACTGGATTTTACGAGCTACTGGGAGGCCATCCATATCTCACGCGCCGCGGCCTGCATGAGATGACGGCCCATTCTGCGTTCTTCGATAAATTTTCTGCGCGTGCTGGACGCGACGAGGGACCGTTTGGGGATCATCTACGCAGAGTTCTTGTGATGCTCGCGCAGGAGCCGTCGATCTGCGAAGTCGTGCGGTCCATGCTCGCGGGCCGACAGTCAGGAACGCCCGAAGACTTTTACCGCTTGCGCAGTTCCGGCATCGTGCTCGGAGAACCAGGGCACGACATGCGAATACGCTGCCGGCTCTATGAGAGCTATCTAAAACAACACCTGTTATGAGCACGCGCGCCGCCATTTCGAGTGACAGCTTCTTCATCGCCGGAGGTACGCTGCGTCGCGATGCCGCCTGTTATGTGGCCCGCGCGGCCGACGAGGATCTCTATTCCGCACTCCATCGTGGCGCAATCTGCTATGTGCTCACTTCGAGGCAAATGGGCAAATCGTCGTTGATGGTCCGCACGGCGGCGCGCCTCCGCGAAGAAGGATTCTCCATCACTGTGCTCGACCTCACCGGACTCGGCCAGAACCTGAGCTCCGAGCAGTGGTACAACGGTTTGCTGGAGCGCATCGCGCAGCAGCTTGAGCTCGAAGACGAGCTTGAAGAATTCTGGTTCGATCACAAGCATATTGGCGCCATGCAGCGATGGATGGCTGCCCTGCGCGAGGTTGTGCTGCCGCGCTGTCCGGGAAAAATCGTCATCTTTGTCGATGAAATCGACTCCGTCCGCAGCTTGCCGTTCTCAGCCGATGAGTTTTTTGCCGGCATTCGCGAACTCTACAATCGCCGAACGCATGATGCTGAGCTGAATCGCCTGACCTTCTGCCTGCTCGGCGTAGCAACTCCATCGGACCTGATTCGGGACACGCGCACCACGCCCTTTAACATCGGGCATCGCATTCAGCTTACCGACTTTACCGAACACGATGCCGCCCCCTTGTGCGAAGGACTGTCCGCAAATCCTGATACTGCTCGCCGACTGCTTAAGCGAGTGCTGCACTGGACAGGCGGACATCCTTATCTGACGCAGCGGCTTTGTTTAACCCTGGCTCAAGAGCGTGCCAGCACTCCTGCCGCAGTCGATCGGATTTGTCAGGAGCTGTTTCTGTCGCAGAGAGCGCGCCAGCACGACGACAACCTGACCTTTGTGCGCGAACGCATCCTGCGCAGCGAAGTTGACGCCATCAGCCTGCTCACGCTATACGCCAACATCTGGAGCGGTAAGCGCGTACGCGATGACGAAACTGATCCGCTCATTTCCGTACTGCGGCTCTCCGGAATCACTCGTTCCCACTCTGGAACGGTGGAAGTTCGCAATCGTGTGTACCGGCACACCTTCGACCGCGAATGGGTGCAGACAAATTTGCCTGGCGCCGAGGTCCGGCGTCAGCGCGCCGCGTATCTGCGCGGATTGAAATTGGCTATGGCAATCGCGGTCCCACTCATTTTGGGAATCGCTGTCTACGCCTACCTCAGCGTGTATCGCGTGAAAACAACCATCGAGCCGTATCGCGCCAAAGCGCCGGAACCGCCTGTGTTCTGGGCATCGTTTACTCCGCCCAGCGCCGTCGCTGCCGAAACGGGAGCTCTCCTGGTGAAGAGCAGCGAAGGCAATGCCCTTGTCTTTATCAACGATCGTGAATATGGACGTACAAGTCACTCCGGCACGCTCTTGCTCCAAGTCCTGCAACCCGGCAAATACACGGTCAGAGTAGAGAAGCCGCAATTTCAAAGCGTCGTTCAAACGGCGGAGGTGCTGGCAAACAAAGAGACGCAGCTTCTCTTTAAGCTGCAGAAGCAAATCGTCCTCAGCACCGCGCTCGCAGTTCGGCAGGGAGTGCCAGGCGCGAAGATCTCGATCGATGCCGTGGACGTAGGCACTGTCCAGCCGGATGGAACCTTCTCTGCTGATGTTCGACCTGGGATGCACGCCCTCACGTTTGCGAAAGATGGCTATCTCTCGCGGCAGATCAATCAGGAGTTCTTGCTCGGCAAGCAGGTCGTTCTTGATGGACAGTTGCGTCCCGATGTCGAACTCCAGAACTGGCTGGCGCTGGCAAATAGTCACGATCCTTCTGCCCTCGAAGCCTATTTACGCACCTATCCAAGCGGACGATTTGCAGACCAGGCCCGCGCCCGGGGCGAGGAACTCGAGTGGAACACTCTCCGCAACACCAGGGATCTGGTTGCGCTCGACCGCTTCCTGAATAAGTATCCGCAGGGACGCTACAACTCGGCGGCTCGCGCATTGGCTGCCAGGCTGCAGCAGGAAGAATTTGATTGGAGAACCGCCCACAATGGGAAGGATCCTGGCGCTTTGCAGGCATTCCTTAAGACCTATCCAGAGAGTCCATATGTGGAAGATGCGCGAGCGGAGCTTCGCAAACTGCAAACCGTTTCCACAGCAGCCGCTCCAGTTCATTCGGATGACGCACAAGCGGTTCGAGCAACGTTGATGCGGTTCTCCCAGGCCTTTACGCAAAAAGACGCGAATCAACTGGCAGCCGTGTGGCCCAGTCTGCACAAGCAGGAACTCAACAAAATAAGGACCTCCTTCCGCGACGCCGAGTCCATTCAGATGGACCTGAAGTTTTCCGATCCCCAAATTGACGGAGCGCATGCCACTGTGACATGCTTGCGCTCCCTCCAGTACATCTTTAAAGGCGGCATTCGGAAATCGGAATCCAGTACTGTCACAATTCAGTTGGGCAAGCAGGCCGGGCAGTGGATGATTGAGTCTGTGCAGTAAGCCTATTCAGGGGACTTACGGTGAAGACCACGCTTCGCGTGATGATGTGTGTGTTGGCGCTGTCCTTAGCTGATCCATTTATAGAAGCACAAGTCTGTCCGTCCAGTACCAATTCGGGAAAATTGATATGCGGGATTCCCCAGCTGTATGGTCCGGCTGGGCTCATACTGCCAAATCCGAATCACCAGGCTCATTTTCAGGCGAGCTTTCAACAAAGCTTCACGCCACTCAACTCTGCTCTAAGCCAGGAACTCTCGATCCTGCCGCTCGCTTCGCCGGCTTCCGCGATTACTTTCACCTTCGATAAAGCTCTGGGAGTGTTCACGCGGACAACCGAAAGCTATGGTCCCATTTTCGGCGAACGAGCCGAAACCATCGGCCGACACCGACTCTATCTTGGCGCAAACTATCAATTCTTCTCATTCGATAAGCTCGATGGGATCGATTTGAAGCATCTGCCCGCAGATTTCAAGCACATTGAATTCCAGATCAACGGACAATTCCCGGAGTTCGAGAAAGACTACATCGTCACGACCAATCGAATTGATCTCAAGCTGCACCAGTTCACGATGTTTGGCACCTTTGGACTCACCAACAGGATCGATGTCTCGGTTGCGATTCCCATCCTGGATGTGCGCATGGGTGTAGCGTCGAGCGCGCACATTGTGCGCATTCCGGCCTGCGAATTGGCGGGTAACTGCAATGACCGTTCCTCGTTCGGAGGCGAATATCACTTCTTCGACGCCAACAATCCGTTCGGCAGCACCGATCACACTTTCACGACGGCACGAAGCGCAGCAGGACTTGGCGATGTAGTCTTTCGGCTTAAGGGCACATTAGTCTCGCGAGAACGTCTGGCGATCGCCGGCGGAATCGACGGCCGCGTGCCCAGCGGTGATGAACTGAATTTCCTGGGTTCCGGAGCTTGGGGTATCAGACCGTTCATAGCCGCTTCTTACCGTGCGCGTGTATCTCCGCACGTGAACTTCGGCTATGGATGGAATGGTGATTCGATATTAGCTGGAGACATTTCCACTGGAAAAACCGCGCGGTTGCCTAATCAGCTTTATTATTCAGGCGGCGTGGATGTACGACTCACGTCACGCGTCACGCTTGCGACCGACCTTCTCGGGCAAAGAGTGCTGGGAGGGGAACGCTTGAGCACGGTTCCTTTCACCGACATGCAAGGTGCCGTGCACAACGATATCGCAGACATCCAGCCCTCAAAAGGCTCGTTCCTGATGAACAATCTTTCAGTTGGTGCGAAGTATGGTATTTATCGAAACCTTCTACTCACCGGAAACATCTTTTTTACTCTTGACGATGGTGGTTTACGTGCCAAAGTAGTCCCGCTCGCTGGTCTTTCGTACACCTTTTAGGTCCCGCCCATTATGCATGTGAACATGTTTGAATTTTCAGAATTACTGGCAAGCTCCAATCAGAGATACCTGGAATTCGTGCGAGTTCCGTCGTTCAGCGTCGGCATCTATGTATTAGATGAAGGAGACGCCGATAAGCAGATTCCGCATGCGGAGGACGAAGTTTATTACGTTGCCAGTGGACGCGCGAAAATGAAGGTTGGCGCCGGAGATGACATCAGGAGTTTCAATGTAGGTCCGGGCACGATCATCTTCGTGCCGGCTCGAGAGCATCATTTGTTCTACGACATCACCGAGCGGCTCGCAGTCCTGGTATTTTTCGGGCCCAAGGACTCGGCGCGGCGCGCTCTGTCGATGTAAACGGCTAGTTTGTGCCTGCCGAAGCGAGATGATTCCTGCACAAAGACTGGCGCGCCCGATCGTCGTTGATATTCGAAACTTCGCGCCATAAATGCTTTGATTTCCTCGCGCTTAGGAGAGAGTAACTGATAGCCAGAACGCAGGTCCTCCAGCAGCATGGCAGCGTATTTCCATCTACGACGCCTGCCCGAACCAAATCCGGTCGTTCTGGCTATGGCATTATGACCATAGTCTAGAGTTCAGGATGATGCTAGGGGACACCCCGGAATTATGAAGACTAAGAGCATGCCGGCGGGCGAATTCAAGAACAAGTGTCTGGCCGTCATGGACGAGGTGCAGGCAAAGTGCGAGTCCGTCATCATCACGAAACATGGAAAGCCTGTTGCGAAACTCGTGCCTGTGGATCCCGATCAACATGACTTCTACGGGGTCATGAAGGGCAAAGTCAAGATTCTTGGTGACATAATCGGGCCAGTGATTCCTGACGACGAGTGGGAAACGGACTAGTGCTGGTCCTCGATACGCACGTCCTGGTCTTGGCCGAGCCGACACGGCTGTCGAGAAAAGCGACGGCAGCGATCGAACATGCCAGAAAGCGCGCAAGCGGCCTTTTCGTCTCCGATGTTTCTCTGTTCGAAATTGCTAATCTAATCGCGCGAAAGCGATTGGGCTAAGTGTCTCCTTGGAGTCATTCTTAGGCGAGGTCGAGTCGCGCTTCACGATCGTGCCAATCAATCGCCATATCGCGGCACGATCGCTTCAACTCCCAAGTGCCTATCCGAAAGACCCAATGGATCGGATTATTGGTGCTACTGCCTTGGTCGAGGACCTATCTCTAGTTACAGCCGATGAAGTCATTCAAAGAGCTCATGCGGTAAGAACCATCTGGTAGCAATGAGATTTGAAACTCTCTCTTAACTCCTTAGGAAGTAAGGCCTCCGTCATTGTGCCGACCAATCTCCGGCCATGACCTTACGGCACCTATTCAGAAGTTCAACTCCGAGATAGAACATCCTCACCAACATCTTTTGTTAAGAGGATCATGCCCCCATGTGGAGTCCCTCACGTCCGAACGGCAGTCCATCGCAACCCTCAGCACCAGAGCCCAAGCCTACTTCCACGACTGTGAGCTCCGCTCCAGCTGTGAAAAGTCCACGTTCCGATGAGCGGATCACCTATATCGGAAAATCCCTTGTCATCAAGGGAGAGGTCAGCGGCTCGGAACCGATCCACATTGAAGGCAAGATCGAAGGCCCGATTTCACTGCGCGATTGCCACATAAACGTTGGACGTGACGCCGTTGTCAGTTCGAACATGCAAGCCGGCGAAGTGATCATCCGAGGGACGGTCGACGGGAACGTTACCGCCAGTGATCGCGTGGAAGTTCACAGCGGCGGCAGCCTGACCGGCAACGTGTGCGCCGGACGAATCAGCATCGAGTACGGCGCGTACTACCACGGAAAAGTGGACATGCGCCTCCCTGATCCCAAGGCGCATTTCTCGACGAACGATAGTGATTCCAGGAAAAAGTCAGAGTCCGTTGCGACGCGTGAGGAAGCTCCGGCCCTGGCTACATACTGATCTTCCGCCGCCGCGGGAAAACCCACGGGTAAAACGACTTGCGATTGGACGAATGCCCACCGGTCACTTAGACCTATGGTTTGCTTTGCTTCAACGAACCGCGGCCGAGTTCCAGTTATCGTTTCCTATTTTGAGACTACTGGCCAACAGCCGCTCCGCATCGCCGGCGCTCAGCTGACGTGAGTGTGAATCGCGGCTTGTTGAATTCGCTCCCGGTCCTGACGAGCGATACTCTGCGTAGTATGCAGTCTCCAGCGAGTGGGTCTCGCCCGAATGCCATTCGCTCCATCCTTTTGGCGCAACTTGAGCCTGCAGCTCCGTATTGAGAAAGACTACAGAAGCATACGCACGCCAGGGTCTTCCCAACCACAGCTCGCCCACGCCCTCGGCCGCAGTTACTCTGCAATGGTCAAAAATGTATCCACTTTCCTGACCGGGATAGCGTTTGCTTTGCGCCGTGAGGTACACGGTTTTGTGCGCAATTGCGTGGATTTCGCAGTTGCGAAACAGCGCCTTGCTGTCACCAAAGATAAAGTCGACGTGCCCCTCAATGTAGCAATCTTCAAAGTACTGTCGTGCGGGAATGCACGGACCCGTATCCGACGCGCACGATTTGGCCGCCGCAAATAAGGTGTCCTGCGCTCCCAGAAGACGCACGCGGCGGAAGACTGCTCGATCGCCCTGAACCGAGAGCGCGACCGCCTGCGCGCCTTGGGTTGTCGTGGGACTTCTTTGGCTGAAATCGTTCTGGAATGTAATTCCTTCGGCATAGAAATTGTCGCCGGTCACGTTGACCGTCGCGCTCTTGAATGTTCCGCCAGCACTGCCCGCGCTCTTGTCAAAGACAATGACTGTCGTGGAGGGAATCTTTTCATCGCCAATCAATCGAACATTCGCTTTCGAGATCTCGACCACCTCACGATACGTGCCTGGGCGCACATGGATCGTGCCTCCTGTTTCGGGAAGTGAATTGATGGCTTCCTGAATGGACTTGTAATCACCCGAACCGTCCGGAGCAACGATGATCGGATGGTCAGAAGTTGCCTGCTTTTGCGATGGGCCTGTGGCCGGCGCGGGAAAGGGAACGAACCGGCCATCGCAGCTCGGAGCTTCCGGAGCGCCTGCCTTTCCATCGACGATCACGTTCTCTCCGCTTGGCACGAAGTTGGTTCCGCGGGGACCGATGGCAATCCTCGCATTCGCAGCACGAACTTGCTTTGGGTCGTAGGAGTCAGCCCGAACCCCATCGAGGCGAATTCTCAGGAGATGCTGAAGATCGCTGCCGACGAAAGTCATCTTACCGAGAGTCATCACGTGAACACTGTTCAGCTTGATGCCCTCGAAGCTTGGAACATCAGTGCCGCGCTCCGTGCTGTAGTACGGATCGAAAACCAGAGGCTCCTTCACGTTGCGAATGCAGACATTCGAATAGGACACGTTGCGAACCACGCCGCCGCGAGTCGAGTTCGACTTGATGCGAATTCCATTGTCAGCTCCGTCAATCGTTAAGTCGCGAACCTCGATCGCCTCCACACCACCATTCGTCTCGCTGCCGATCGACATTCCATGACCGGTGTAGAAGTGATCGTCTGCGATCGTAATGTGCGACGCGGGACCAGCCGAGCCTGCCTTGATAGCAACGTTGTCGTCTCCTGCATGAATGTAGGAATGCAGGATGCTCACATTCGTTGATGATGATGGATCGATGCCGTCGGTGTTGCGCGCCGTCTTAGGCGAGTCGATCTTCACTTCCCAGGCAGTGAAGCCGTTCGTGCGGCTGACGATCACGTGGAAATTCGGGGAGTTCTTCAGCGTGATGCGATACAGAATGAAATTGTCCGCTCGCTCGGCAACGATGATCCTCGGGCAATTCTGATATGCGTTCTTTACCTTCGCTTCTTGCGCAAGATCCCACCAGCTCGTCGCCGCATTCAGCAACTTTGAGCCACCGCGACCGTCGATGATTCCGTCGCCCATCACGGCAGCGGCGGTGTCCGCTACGTGGATGAGCGGCTTGCAACCTCGCCGCTGCTGAGCTGTCACTGTTCCACATACGCCAGGATAGACATCAAACAGGCGCGGATCTCGCGATGCGAGGAGCGTTACGCCGGAATCGATCAGAAGGGTAACGGCATGCCGCAACTCCAAAGGCCCAGAAAGGAACGCGTTCTTTCCCGCTTCGCCACGCAGCTCTATAGCCTTACCTGGAGCGCAGGAGTCAATTGCCTCTTGAAGCCGAACTGTGTCGAGTTTTTGTTCGTCAGCTTCTGCAAGGACGCCAGCCTTCGCCGACAGAGCAGCTGTCAAGGTTGCGCAGACGGCAGGAATATGCGGCTCAGTTACGGTGCGCGTATCTTGCGCCAGCACTGGAGAAATCAGAAGCAGCGAATTGGCTACTGCGAACAACCAGACGCCAATTCCCGAAATGGTCGGAGATGAGAAGAGCCTATTGCGTGCGATGTGCAAGATAAATTGTGGTGCAACTTCAACGCTTAGAGTAGCCCGATTAGGAAAAAGGCACGGATTGAGCCGTGCCCTTCCTTAATCCCCTCGTCGGGTACGAATAGCCTAGAAGACGAAGCGCAATCCAATCTGCAGCTGTCGCGCTCGATTGGCCTGGGTAGTAATCAGACCGAAGTTCGCACTCGTCACCTGAGTATTCGGCGCTCCAAACGTCGGATGATTCAGCACATTGAATGCTTCCATGCGGAACTGGAAGTACTTACTCTCGGTGATCACAAATCTCTTGATCACCGATGCGTCGAAATTGTTGATGCCGTCCTGCCTCAGATTACTGTACGTGGTTGGGAGTGTGCGCAGATGGAATTGGAACTGCTGCCCTGAGGCAGTAACGAAATGTGACATGTCGAACGAGGCTCCGTTCACTTGGCGGCTGTCGACACTCGTCAGCGGAAACGTTGTTGCAGCCTGCGGCACACCACTGCCGCCATTCGGACACGCGCCCGCGACCGTTGCAACCGCGCAGAGCGGATAATCTCCCGGATTGTTCGTGCTGCCGTTCATCCACAGAATCGGAGCGCCTGTCTGGTAGGTGTAAATGGCATTCGTGCTCCATCCCCCTAACAGACTGTTTACCCAGCCTGATTCCAGATTGATCAACTTGCCTCTTCCAATCGGCAGCTCATAATTCGCTGCGAGCACGAAATGATTGGTGTGATCGAAGGGCGAGACGCGTTTTTCCGGCGCAAGATCAGTCGCGTTCAGCCACTCGTCACGCTCCATGAGCTTCGACCAGGTATACACGCCAATTAACGACAGTCCCTGCGAGAGCCGCTTCTCCACTCGCGCGCTCAAACTGTGAAAATTTGAGCTTCCCACATTGGCATTGCGTTCCGTAACGCCCGAGCTGAACGTCGTCGAGTCAACCACAGGAAACTCCGGGAACGGAGCCAGAAGTTGCCGTACGGTTGTTGTAGAGCCGTTCAGACTCGTACCTGGAATCAGCCCGGCAAATGGATTGGCGACTGAGGCAGTCAGCGCGCTGTTCACGGCGGTGTCGCGGTAAGGCAGCGTACTCAGGTATTGCCGTGGAATTCCATTGAACTGGGTAAATGCGAGGGGAAGGTGAACCGCGTGGTTGCCGATATAGGCAATCTCCATCACGAGGTTCGGCGACAGCTCCTGCTGAATGCCAAACGTCCAGCGTTCGGAATAGGGGTTCTGCATTTTGCCGTCGAAAAAGGTGATGTTCTGACCGTTAAACGTCGCCAGCCCGCTGGCAGAACCAGTCGGCTGCAGAAAGCCAGTCGGGAAGGGATTGCTCAGCGTCGCACTGGGAACGAGGAAATTGCTCGGGATTACTACCGGTGTTGTCGCGCTGAAACCCTCCTGCGTGACGATCGGGCTGCTCGAATACGAGCCGGTGGGATTCAGATTCGACATCGCGATCGGCTGCACGAACATTCCGAAGCCGCCGCGAAATACAGTCTTGCCTCCGAATTTGTCAGGACTCCAGGCGAAGCCGACGCGCGGACTGACGAGATTCGAAGTGTTGTCCCAAATCGATCCATCCTGCGGTGTGGCAAACGTTAGGCCTCCCGGGACCGCGAAGCTTCCGGCTGGAATCTGCGGAATCGGCTTCTTGCTGTACGCAGCGATGGCGGCAGCTGCGATCGGATTCGCCGACGTGGTGTCGAAACCGTTTACAGTTCTTCCCAACTTCTCCGAGTAAGGATTATCGCGGTCGTACCGCAAACCAATATTAATGGTGAGGTTGTGCTTGATGCGCCAATCGTCCTGCACAAACAGCGCGTAGTAATAGGAAGTGTAAGTACCGCGAGTGTTCACGTCGTAAGAACCAGAGGTCGGAACGCCGAGCATGAACGCAGCAAAATCCTGTCCGAAGTTCGAGGCCGGAGAGTTGGCATTCGGTCCATTTGTCCAGGAATTGTTGAAACTGTAAGTTCCGCTTGACGCTCCGAACGTCTGCGCGTCCAGCAAGTAACGACGCGCGTCCACGCCGAACTTCAAAGTATGCGCACTGAGCTGCTTCACAACGTTGCCGTAGATCTGATACGACTCAGACGGAATCAAGTCAGAGGTCGTAGCTCCGAAGCAATCGAAGCTGGCAGCCTGCGTAGTATCGCTACCGCAGCTGGTGCCGAAGCTGATCGCAGGAAGCTGCAGATAGCGACTGTTGCTCACCGTGTAGGCCGGGAAACCAAGCGTTGTTGGATCAAATCCCGCATTGGGCGACGGATGCGCCTCTCTCAGGCGCGTGTAGTTCGCCCGCACATCCAGCACTGTCGTTGGACTAAATGTGAACACCTCGTCGACTGAGCCACCCCAGTTTTGTCGAACCAGCTGCGAGCCAGTCGTGTTGTTGTTGAAGTAGTTGTTCTTCGATTGCAGCTGGTTGTTGTGCCGAACGTTAAACGCGAGCCGGCTGCGATCGCTCATCGCCCAATCGATACGCCCCAGTTCGTTGCTGTAATTGTCATCCGTCGTAACGGAATTAGCGAAATTACCGTAGCCAGTCGAGTTTCCTGAAAGGTTTGGCTGCGGATAAAACTGCAGATACTTCGAAGCCACCGGACTCAAAAGTTGTTGCGGGATCTTGTTGCAAGGAGTTCCAGTGGCCTGTGTACCGAAGCCTGCCCCAGGCGTGAGATTCGGCGTGATCGGATTTCCGGCCGCGTCGCAGAAGAAGGATTTCCGCGCAACGGTCGAGCCGCTAGTTACGCCGCTGTAAGGATTGTAGATCTGGAAAGAACTGCCGAGATTTAGCAGCGCAGAAAAATCGCCATTCCTCTCTGCTGCTGTTGGAACCGTCAGAAGTTTCGTGTTGGGCTGACTATCGGTGAGTCTTTCGAACGCCGCGAACCAGAAGAGCTTGTTTTTTCCGCTGTAAACCTTCGGAACATCTACTGGACCTCCAGCCGTGAAGCCATACTGGTTCAACTTAGTCTCTGCGGCAGCAATTCCTGCTCGATTATTAAAGAAACTATTGGCTGCCAACGCTGAAGGTTGAGAGAACCAGTAGACGGAACCGTGCATGTTGTTGGTTCCGGTCTTCATCACCTGGTTGATCGTGCCGCTACCGGTGTGCCCATACGATGCATCGCCATCGAAGGCCTTCACCTTCACTTCCTGCACCGCGTCCTGAGGCGGCGCATACGCAACCCGATTGTCCCAGGTAGCGTTCGGAGCGCCATCCATCAGGATTTCCGCCGTCTGCGATGGTGTACCACCAATGCTCCACGCCGAGGCTGCGCCATTATCAAATGGATGCACGAGAGAGGGTTGTCCAGTGGCAATCACGCCGATTGCGAGTTGAGCCACCATCATCGGATTACGGCCATTGAGCGGAAAATCCTCGACTTCTTTTGTGGTAATGCTCTGGCTAATGGAACTGTTCGCAACTTCCAGCATCGGAGCGTCAGCACTCACAGTCACTGTCTGGCTCGCTTGCCCGACCTCCAGTCGTAAATCGATCAACGGATGATCGCTCGACGCAAGCGTGATCCCCCTGCGCACAAAAGACCGGAATCCCGCCGCCGCAGCTTCAATCTGATATTCACCTGGAGGAAGGAACGGCAGGTTGTAGTGACCGCTTGCGTCAGACTTCGTCGGCGTCTGCACGCCGGTGCGCATTTCCGTCGCGGTCACATTTGCGGCGGGAATCGCGGCTCCCGCCGGATCCAGCACCGAGCCGCTGATCGTTCCTCGGCTCTCCTGGCCAAATATGCCGAGGCTAGAGAAAAGAAACCCTGTGAATGCAAGCGCCACACGGCAAGCCCGGATGCTGTTCTTCATTGAACACACCTCGAAAAAGATGAATGCCGCAGGAAAGGCTCGCTGCTTAAACGTCCCTTCCACGATGTAAAACGGCTTGACGAGCCTAGGAGGAAACTGATTCCTCAGTCAAGACTAAAACCTTTTAAATTGAATGTTTAGAAAAACCAAAAGCTTTTTTGATCGCGTGCTGGAAAAGAAAAGTCTATTGGGAAGAGCGCTCAACTCACTCGATTCCGCCAATCCAGATCGTCCAGAGCCGCCTCTGAATTGCGCCAGTTCTCTCGGACTTTCACGAACAGCTCAAGAAATACCTGTTTACCCAGCAGACGTTCGATCTGCTTGCGCGCGGATGTTCCGATACGCTTCAACATCGCTCCACTTTTGCCAATCAGAATCGCCTTCTGTCCTTCACGCTCGCAATAAATCGCTGCGGCAACGCGGGTCAGCTTGTCGCCTTCTTCGAATTGTTCAACCTTCACCGCTACGGCATAGGGCACTTCCTGGCCGGTTTCGATGAGAACGCGTTCGCGAATCATCTCGGCGACAAGCACTCGTTCGGGCTGATCGGTGACCTGATCTTTCTCGAAATAACGCGGACCTTCCGGCAGTCGCTTGAGCAACGCATCGACTAACTCGTCCAATCCGTTATGTTTCACTGCCGAAATGGGAATGATCTCAGCGAAATCGCGCAGTTTGGAGTAACGATCGATAATCTCGAGCAACTTCCGCTTGTCAATAAGATCGATCTTATTCAAGAGCAAGATCACCGGCGAACTCACGTTCTTGAACAGCTCGAGAACAAACTGGTCGCCCTTGCCGAACGGCTGCGTAGCATCAACGATCAGAAGAGCCACATCGCGCTCTTGGAGCGCAGCGCTCACTTCACGCATCATCCGGCTGCCCAGAGGCGAATCGGGCTTATGCACGCCAGGAGTATCGATCAGCACAATCTGTCCCGGCGGTCTTCCCTTCCCGCCCTTCACGTTGACGTATCCCTGGATGCGATGCCGCGTAGTCTGCGGCTTGTGCGTAACGATCGCGACCTTTTCGCCAACCAGCGCATTCAGCAGCGTAGACTTTCCCGCATTGGGACGACCGATAATGGAGACGAAGCCGGATCTAAAGGACATAAAACATTGGGAAATCGGCCGGGAGTGTAATCAAATGATCGAGTGATCGGGTCATCGGGTGAACTGAATCCTATTTGATTGTACGACCACGAGATGCAGGCGTTCGAGCGCTGAGATTCTTAGAGACCGCCGCGCGAGTTTTTGGTCGGGCCAACGTAAGCCAGCGGCAAGGAAGTCACTGAGATCGCGCAATGACAAAAAGTCGGCCATCGTGAACGGAAGCAGGACCATTAGTCCACTCAGCAGCTTCGTCCTAACCCCAAAACCTCTGCGAGGCGCGCCGCGGCCGCGCCGTCCGAACAGCTTTTCCCAAGAACGGACACTCCAGGCGAATCACATCAGGCAATCATACGTGTTATCAACAGGTTGAAACGGCGAGCGTTTTGCGCTCTGACTAGCTGCCATGACCAACCTCGTACGTGACCTACGCTACGGCCTGCGAGCGTTAGTGCGGAACCCCGGCTTCACCGCGATTGCCATTTTTACGATAGCGATCGGCATCGGCGCCAATACCACCGTCTTCAGCTGGATGCGGTCAATGGTTCTGAATCCTATACCCGGAGCCGCGCAGCCCGAACGCATCGTGGCCATCGAGAACATGGCAGCCGACCGCGAGCCGCTTACAACCTCCTACCTCGACTTCACCGATTTTCGCGATCATCTGCGGCTGGTCAATTTCGTGTCGGCTCGGATTGGAAATGTTTTCGCCGTCGGAGATGGTCCCAAGACCGAGCGTGTTTGGGGCGAGATGGTTTCCGGCAACTTCTTCGACACGCTGGGGCTCAAGCCCGAAGCCGGACGCTTTTTCTCCGGCGCGGAAAGCGATGACACGCAGAATGCGCACCCGGTTGTAGTCATCAGCCACGGCTACTGGACGAACCATTACCACCCGGATGCTTCCGCAATCGGATCTACCCTGCGCCTGAACGACACGGTGCTGACGATTATCGGACTAGCTCCTGCAAGCTTCCACGGCACGCGCACCGGATTCGATTACGAGCTTTGGCTAGGCTGGCGCCTGGCGCGACCATCGAGCAGGCGCGAGACGAAGTGCAAGCGCTCGCCAGCCGCATGTCCGTGGTCGATGCCGATACCAACCAGGGTGTCGGGGCTACATTGTTGCCCATATGGCAATCCCATTTCGGAACACAATCGGTTCTGCTCACGCCGATTGCGATCCTCATGGGCGTGAGCGGCGTCGTCCTCCTGATTGTCTGCGCCAATCTCGCAAACCTGCTCTTAGCCCGCGCCACTGGACGGCAGAAGGAATTCGGCATCCGCCTTGCACTTGGCGCGGCTCCCGTGCGATTGGCAGGACAGCTTTTAACCGAGACGCTCTTAGTCGCTACGGCCGGCGCCGGCTGCGGTCTCGCGCTGGCCAGCCTACTCGGAGGTGCGATCCAATGGCTTCTGCCGGCAGTCGCCCGTCCGGCAATGCTGCAGCCTCCTCTCGATGGTCAAGTACTCGCCTACACTACCGCCTTGGCATTCGGCGTCGTAATCCTGTCCGGCCTGGTTCCCGCTGTGCATGCGACGCGAGCTAACGTGAACGAAGCCCTCAAGCAGGGCGGACGCAGCGGAGCCATGGGTACTCATTCCCAGCGTCTGCGAGGATTGCTAGTCAGCTCCGAAGTAGCGCTCGCCGTAGTTGCCCTGGTCGGAGCCGGACTCTTCCTTAAGAGCTTTCAGACCGCGCGCGCCATGGATCCGGGATTCTCCCCCGATGGAGTCGCTCTCGCGCAATTCGATTTCTCCACCGCAAATTACAACGCACAACAGATCGACGCTTTTTGCCTCCGACTGCGCGAGCGGCTGGAACAACAGCCTGGAGTCACCGCAGTCAGCTACGACGACTCAGTGCCCTTGGGCTTCAGCGGCGGGAACTGGGAAGGCCTCGAAGTGGAAGGTTTTATACAGGCTCCAAGCGAGAACATGAAGATCTATCGCGATCTGGTCTCGCCAGGCTTCTTCAACTCGATGAAGATTCCGCTGATCGAAGGCCGCGATTTTGATTTGCGCGACGATCCCACCTCTCTGAAAGTGATGATCGTCAACCAGGAGTTCGTGCGCCGCTTCCTCGCCAACCGCGATGCTCTCGGACACAAAGTGCGTGGCTGGGGCCAGTGGTTCACCATTGTCGGCGTGGTGAAGAACAGCAAATACCATCGCGTCACTGAGAATCCGCAGCCATATTTCTATATTCCTATCCGCCAGATCTTCCGCCCGGAGTATGGTCTTACCTTCCATGTGCGCACCACTGGATCAGTGAACGAAGCTATTGCCGCAGTGCGACGTGAAGCGGCAGGCATCGACCCAGGGCTCACCATCTTCGACGCCGAGCCGATGACTGAG
This sequence comes from Acidobacteriota bacterium, assembly GCA_003225175.1. Lineage (NCBI taxonomy): Bacteria > Pseudomonadati > Acidobacteriota > Acidobacteriota bacterium. The sequence goes on along the minus strand of QIBA01000062.1, from coordinate 13,898 downwards.
TACATCTCCGCGTCGCTTTTTGGCGCAAAGATCGCCGCAAGTCTCCTGAGCGTGCTCAGCGGATTAGGACTACTGCTGGCAACGATCGGTCTCTATGGTGTGATGGCCTACTCGGTGGCGCAGAGAACGAGTGAGATCGGCATCCGGGTAACGCTCGGAGCCCAACCACGCGACATCATGCAGATGGTAATCCGGCAAGGTATGGGATTCGCTGTTGCGGGGTTGTTCGTCGGCGCGTTGGTCGCTTCCGCGTTGGCTCGCGTAGTTTCGTCAGTCCTGGTCGCAGTAAGCCCGACTGATCCGCTGGTCTACAGCCTGGCTGGTGTGTTCACCATCATCATCACGCTGATTGCCGCAGCCATCCCAGCGCATCGCGCGCTGCGCGTGGATCCGATGGAAGCACTGCGCTTCGAGTAGGCGGATCCTGAGTTCACCTTTTTCTTATGGGAGAGACCAGTCGCTCATGCGGAACCGCCGCGCGTCCGACTTTTGACGATTGAACCGGAAGTGGCCAGGGCTAAGAAGGCCCCTTTTCAGGGCTCAACTTCGAGCCTCTAAAAAAGCTCAAGCTTCATCAAGCGCAAGCTGGTTTGCGCGGAATACCATTAGGCGTGAACCTTCCTGTAAATCCGCCGGTATTGCCGATGCTTGCGAAGCGGGTGAGTGAATTACCCGCCGACGGAGACTGGATTTTCGAGCCGAAGTGGGATGGCTTTCGCGCGCTCGTGTTTCGCGATGGCGATGAGATCCTGATCCAGAGCCGCGACGAAAAACCGCTTAACCGGTATTTTCCCGAGCTGCTTGAGCCGTTGCGCTCTGCGTTGCCCTCTCGGTCTGTCCTTGATGGGGAGATTGTCATTGTTAAGAATGACGGTCTTGACTTCGACGCCTTGCAGCTGCGCCTGCATCCAGCCGCTTCCCGTGTGAATCTTCTTTCCAGAAAGACTCCCGCGTCGTTTGTTTTTTTCGATCTGCTGTGCCGGGATAACCGGGATCTGCGAGGCGAGCCATTCCAGACCCGACGGCGCGAACTGGAGTCCCTAATTTCATCTGCGCCTCCACCGATTCACCTGACACCGGCGACTTCGGATCACCGCATCGCATCCGACTGGTTCGGTCGCTTTGAGGGCGCAGGTCTGGACGGCGTGATAGCCAAGCCCGTTTCAGGAACGTACGAACCCAACAAACGCGTGATGCTTAAGGTGAAGCACGAGCGCGACTGCGACTGTGTCGTGGCAGGATTTCGCTGGTACAAGAAGGGTGATCGCACTCTCATCGGCTCGTTGCTCCTGGGACTCTTTGACCATGGCGGCTCCTTGCAGCACGTCGGAGTTTGTTCCAGCTTCAGCGCTGAGAAGCGCCGGGAACTGGCTAAATTTCTCGATCCTTATCGCATCGAGGCGCTCGCGTCCCATCCATGGAAGGACTGGGCGGAGTTTGCAAGCGATCCTGGGGAAAGCGGAGTCGAGGTCCCGAAGCGCATGCCTGGCGGCCAGAGTCGCTGGAGCCAAGGAAAGGACTTGTCGTGGGAACCAGTGCGTCCCGAATTGGTAGTCGAAGTTGCCTACGATCACATGCAAGGCAACCGCTTCCGCCATATCGCGCAGTTCCGCCGATGGCGAACTGACAAAAAGCCGAGCGACTGCACATATGCCCAGCTCGAAGTGGTTCCACCGCAAGAACTGGCAGAGATCTTCCCGCACGGGCGCTGATTGCTGCGTGCTGACCGCTTAGCCATGTTTGCGCAATTCGCGCCAATCCCGTGTGGGATCATCATCGGGGTCGGGAGTTTCCTGCGGCGGCCGAAGCGTTTCCGGTACATGGCGCAAGTTAATTCGGATGCGCGTCCAGGTTGATGACCGGCCTCGCATCGAGTCGACTAGGACGTCGTCGATCGCGAGAAAACCGGCTATCTGGGCGTGTTTCGCCTTCCACCTTTCGAGACCCGCGAGGGCGGAGGTCTTATCTGGCGAATTCGCAACAACGATAAGAGGCATCTTGATGCGCGGCTTCTTTACAGCTGATTTAGCGCGGGACGGAGCTACTCGAGATGCTTCCCCTGCCGTCTTGCGAAAGTGCGGCGGCCAGGGTGCGTCGCCGAGGCCGGCGGCTTCGTCGCGTTCCGCGAGTTCGAGTAGTTTTTCAAGCGAACCAGCTGTGGCATCCATCTCCACATGTGGATTGCCGATTTTCGCGAAGCGCTCCGGAACAGTGAATATCGTGAAGTCGGCGGGGTCGCAATTTGGGACTTCGTGCCAATGAAGCGGAGTCGAGACACGAGCGTCGGGAAGCGGACGTACCGAATATGCCGAGCAGGTGGTCCGGTCCTTCGCATTCTGGTTGTAATCAAGGAAGACGCCATGTCGCTCTTCTTTCCACCACTTCGAACTGGCCAGAGCGGGCGCACGCCGCTCCACTGCGCGCGACAATGCGACCGCCGCGCGCCGTACTTCAGTGAACGTCCAGCGCGGTTCAATGCGTACATTTACATGCATCCCGCGTGAACCGCTCGTCTTCGGCCAGCCGCGAAGTCCCACCTCTTCGAGCAAGGCCTGTGCTTCGAGAGCGACGCGGCACACATCGGCCCAGCTCACGCCCGGCACCGGATCGAGATCGATGCGCAATTCATCCGGATGTTCAAGAGTGCTGGAGCGAATCGCATGTGGGTGTAGCTCGATGCACCCGAGATTCACGATCCAGACGAGGCCAGCCGCATCATCTACGACAATCTCTTCTGCAGTTCGGCCGGAAGGGAACGATAGCGTAACGGTTCGCAGCCAGGAGGGCCGCTGAGCGGGTGCGCGCTTCTGATAAAACGCCTCCGCCTCGGCTCCATTCACGAATCGTTTGAGCACAATCGGGCGATCCCGAATGCCGGCGAGCGCACCGGGTGCAACCGACAGGTAGTAACCTACGAGGTCGAACTTAGAGACTCGCGCCTGCGATGAAAAATACAGCTTATCCGGATTGCTTATAGTGACTTCATGCCCCTCGAGAGAGAGCACTTCTTTGGCTGCTTCCTTCGGCACGAAAACAGGCTACCTGATTTTGCGTCGATTCAAGCAAAACCAAGATGGGAACCGGAAGCAAAGGCCTCGGACGTTCATGCTTCTCTCGTTGGTTTTGTGGCTGACTCGATCGTACCGATAGCCAAGGCAAGGCATGCATAGCCCACATAGAGTGCTTCTAACTGCGGAATCTTAATCCCATTTTAATCTTTGCGCTTGTAGAGCACAGAGTTTGTTCTAAACTGGAACTATTACTAAACAGTAACCTTTGACCTTCGCTCAAATCTTTCGATATTATCTCCGGCTTGTTGACGTGCCTTCCTGGCACGTTTGTCAGGAGTCCTCCCCATGCGCCCCACTCCTCGGATTGTCTTTTCTTCTCTTCTCGTAGCGTTCTCTATCAATGTAGCGGCGCAACAGGCGGATCTCGCTGGAAGCGGCATGCGGGATCGCACACCGCAGTACGTTCCCAACCAGCTTCTGGTTCGGTATCGCCCATCGACAGCGCAGATGTCCAGTTCGCAATCGCGTGCGACTGCTGCCGGTAAGGTGATGGGCAGTTTCACGACGCTCCCCGGGTTGCAGCTTGTACAGCTCGCTCCCGGAGTCGATTTCAATTCGGCACTGGGCTCTTACCGAAGCGATCCATCTGTGCTGTATGCCGAGCCGAACTACATCCGCAAGGCGCTCGATGGTCCGCCGAATGACCCGTATTTTCACGACCTGTGGAACATGCACAATACCGGGCAGCCGATTTTGTTTCCTTACCCATTTTTTCAAGGTCCCACATCGGGAAAGCCGGGTGCGGATATTCACGCGCTCGAAGCATGGAGCATTACGACCGGGAGCAGTGACCTTGTTATCGGCCTCATCGATACCGGACTGGATATCAACCACGAGGACCTCAGCGCCAATGTGTATCGAAACGAAGCCGATTGCAACAACAACGGAATCGACGATGACGGCAATGGCTACGTTGACGACTGCAACGGGATCAACACTCTCGATAATAACAGCGACCTTACCGACATCGTGCATCACGGTACACACGTTGCCGGCATTCTAGGTGCAGCCGGCAACAACGGACGTGGCGTCGCAGGGGTGAATTGGAAGGCAAAAATTCTCACCTGCAAGTTCCTGGGGTTGAATGGCGGTACCGATGCGGGCGCGATCGGATGTTTCAACTACATGGCCATGATGAGGGATCGTGGCGTGAATATTATCGCCACCAGTAATAGTTGGGGAGGATACGGATATTCTCAGGCGCTCTACGACGCCATTGACGGAGTCCGCAAGCGCGGAATCCTCGTGATCGCCGCGGCCGGAAATTCCAACAGCGACAACGACGGAATATATCCGTTGTATCCCGCCACCTTTGCCCTCGACAATATCATCGCGGTTGCGGCCAACGACTTTACCGACACTCAAAGCTATTACTCCAGCTTTGGGGCACATTCTGTATCGATTTCTGCTCCCGGCGATGAGATTCTGAGCACGACGCCCGACAATACTTACAGCGTCTTCAGCGGCACTTCCATGGCAACGCCGCATGTGACCGGAGTTGCCGCGTTGCTGAAAGCCCAAGACCCAACTCGGGACTGGAAGGCGATCCGCAATCTGATCCTTGCCGGCGGTGACAAGCTGTCGACGGTGGCGGCGAGCGTCACCCAGAGCAGGTTGAACGCGCTGAATTCTCTTACTTGTCAGGGCCGCACCGTGAGCGCTCCCTTAAAACCGCAATCGGCCAACGTTCTTGCCAGTTCAGGACAGCCGGTCGACATCGCACTGTTAAACATCAGTTGCGCATCACCGGCCGGCCCAGTGGCATTAGCCGTGACTCCGACAGGCCAGCAGGTTAGCTTGCATGATGATGGCACTGCGCCTGACCAGGACCCTGGCGATGGTATCTTTTCCGGCCAGTTCACGCCCAACCAGGCTGGCGTGTACACCGTGGCATTTCCCGGCGGCCAGCAAATCCAGGTGGCCGCGGATCCATACGCCTTCGCGTCAACACCGTTTCAATACCGCTCCTTCACTGGAACGAGTTTGAAGCTGACCGACGAGAGCCTTGCATTTGTGCAGTCACCGTTTCCGATTTCTTTTGCCGGGGGAGCTTACGAGGGCGTGTTAGTCAGCGACAATGGTTGGCTCAGCCTCGACAGCTATGCTCCTTCAGCTCCATTAGCTTTGCCTTATGCTTATGCAAACACTCTGATTGCTCCATATTGGGACAACCTCGTCCCAACCGCCACGGGAAACGTTTTTTGGACGGTGAATGGAACGGCTCCGAATCGGGAACTGGTGATTGAATGGCGCAACATGGCCCATGCCGGCTGCAAAACGGACGGAACCGAAACTGTGTCGTTCGAAGTACTGTTTTTTGAGAACACCACCGATCTGCTGTTCAACTATGCCCAAACGGCATTCGGAGGAAGCTGCACAGCGAGCGATAACGGAGCCACAGCCGGCGTTGGAGTGCAGGCCACGGCGAAAGTCGCGCAGCAGCTCAGCTTCAAGTCCCCGAGTCTGACGTCGAACTCGGCTGTAACCTGGAAATCGACGCTGCTGACGAACCTTGTGCCAAGCATAACCGCAGTGTCTCCAAAATCCTGGGTCACGGATATTTCCGACATTTATGTGGAGCTGACCGGCAAACAGTTCAATTACACAGCAATTGGACTGGTAAATGGAGCGCCGGTGCCGACGTTTGTCTTCAGTTCAACCGACTTGATACTCGAAGTACCCGCTTCCAACCTGATTACGGCAGGCACGACATTGCAGATGTCGGTCTTCAACGGAGCTCCTGGGGGAGGTCCTGCTCAGCCAATTACATTTCCGATCAATACGCCAGATTTTGCCCTTAGCGCCTCCGCTTCGACTGGAACGGTGAAGATTGGGCAATCCACTACGGCGACGATCTACGCGTATCCCAATCCGGCGTTCCAGGCCGGTATCACGCTCTCGTGCAGCGGGCTTCCGGCGAGTGTAACCTGCAGCTTCGATCCCGGGAGGATCTTAGCGGGCGGATTCGCCATGATGACCTTCACTGCAAAAGCCGCATCCTCGTCCTCCATGGCGCTGCCTCTGAGCGCCTCACTCGCGACGGTAGTTCCCATAGTGGGATTGCTGCTTGTCGCACTGCCAAGGCCCGTAAGAAGACTTCACAAGCACATGACACTAGGATTGCTGCTGCTTCTCTTTACATTGTTCCTCGGTTGCGGAGGCGGTGGGAGTTCCCCAACGCTCTCGGGATCTTCGGGCTCCCCCGTAACCGGCGGTACAGGGGGTACAACCAACACTCCGACTGCGGCGACCGGGAACTTCAGCGTTACCATTACCGGAATCTCTGGATCCATTCAGCACACGGTAAAGTTGAACCTCACAGTGACGCAGTAGACGCAGCCACAGTTGTTCCTGGAATTAGGTCCAGCTAATCCATCGCCATCAACGCAGCCATTGTCTCGATTCCGTCCCATAAGTTCTGCAGGCGGATATTCTCGTTCGCGCTGTGCTGATTGTTATCGTAGTTTGCGATGGGGACGGTAATTGTGTGCGTCGAGGCTGCGCGTTCGATTGCTCCTAAGGGGACGCTGCCTCCCATCGTTGGCCAGAGGACAACCGGTTGGTCGGCGGTTTCGACCGCCTTGATCACTTCTTTAGCAATCGGTAAATCCATGGGTGTGCGCACGGCGTTGTAGCCGGAGTCACGTTTTACGAATGCCACTCTACGATGCGTCATCAAAGTCTGCGCGTCGGGTTCGCGATCGGTGACGTAGTATCCCTGCGACCGGATGTAATCAATCACGCGATCCTGCTGTTCGTGCCAATCGATTCCCACTACCAGACGCAGATCCAGATCGACAGTAGCCGTAGCGGGAATGATGTTGTTGGCCCGCGGACCGGTGCGTCCAGAAGAAATTCCGTTGATGTTCAGCGTGGGATAGTTCAGCACTTCGAGCAGGGGCTTGCCTCCGCCATCCACGTGACCTAGCCAGAGTTCCTGCTTTAGCTTCTCGTCATTCTTTGGCGCCCTTGCGATCGCGTCCTGTTCGAGCGGGCTTAGCGCAGTAATCCCGTCGTAGAAGTGAGGAATCAGAACTCGACCACCGTCATCTTTCATGCCCGCGAGCAGTTGCGCGAGCATCATTGCGGGGTTCGGAGCCCAATTGCCGTAATGTCCACTATGCAATTCGCGCCGCGGGCCATACACAGTAATTTCGAGATGCGTATCCCCACGCGCTCCAAAGACCACAGACTGCGCGCCACTCTGATCGACAGGACCATCACAGACCAGCCACACGTCTCCAGCGATCAGATTGCGATTCGCGTCGAGAATTTGCTCGAGATGAGGTGATCCGGCCTCCTCTTCCCCTTCCCACACGAAGCGAATGCTCGACTTTAGCGGAATGTGAGCTGCGTGAAGGGCATCAATGGCCGTCAATTGCGCGAGGATCGCGGCTTTATCGTCGGAGGCAGATCGCGCGTAAATGCGGGTCTCGCCATTCTCGAGGCGGAATGCAGGTTTGAATGGATTTCCGCCCACCCAGTCGGCCGGCGTCACTGGCTGGCCATCATAGTGCGCATAGAAGACGATCATGTGCTGCGCCTTAGGGACATGAATCTCTCCGTACACAACCGGAGGAGCGTCCGGGATGGATAAAAGCCGCGCGTCGACATCGCGCTCCTTAAGCATTCCGACAAGAGTCTCAGCGTTGCGGCGAATATTCGCAGTATCACTGGCAATGTTTGGAATGGCCAACAGGTTGGTAAATTGATCCTGAATCTGCTGACGATGAGCGGCGGTCCACTCCCGAGCGGCTTGAGGCGCATTCTGCGCAATAGCGCTGCAGATTGCGAACATAGAGATCAGGAAGGCAGTAGATCCTTTGAACATGCGGGGAAGGATAAATCACCAGCGGCACATACGCGTCTTCCCGAAAAGCATTGTTGGCCGTTAAGCTTCGACAATGAGGTTGACTTGGACGTCTTCGGTCGCAACTGCGACCGTGCCATAGAGCGGTCATCTGCCCTTGAACAGATCGACCAAACGCCGGCCTTGCTGCTCGCTTATACCTTTCATTCGGAAACTCAGTTTCACCGAGTTGAAGAGCGAGACGTCCTTGCGTGGCGGGCGAGAGCGATCAATAGTGCCCCGGATATCAACGGCAATTCCCTTCACTGGGATAGCCTCCGACTTCGCGAGCACTTGCACCAACTCGACGCCGCAAGCAGCTACACCGGAAAGGAATAGTTCTGCGGGAGTAATTGCCTCGCCGGGGCAGCCATTCTGCACCGGTCCGTCTACAACGAAATGATGATGCCGTGCACTACCGATTACTCGCCCAAAAATCCCGGTTGAACCTGCCTGAGCTTTGTATTCGCGGACATCTGACTGAGTCATGCTTGCGCCTCGCATCGATTCTCCGAACAGCAAAGAACAAACGAATAGTACCTCAATTAGAGACTCTCTCATTCCGCGCGCTGTACCCTGTTCTCTGTAACCTGTAACCTCATCTGGTGCCCTCAATTTTCACCCGTCTGCGATTTTGGTTAGGATTCTCGGCGCTGCTCATGGTCGCAGTGGTCGCCGGCTTCTACATCTATGCGCGGTATCGCGTACAGAGGGCAATCCATGACCTCCCGACAAAATTAGGGGTGAACATTCAGCAGAACACCGAGGGTTTCACTTATTCGCAGGCTGCTGGCGGGCACACGATCTTTTCCGTGAGTGCGGCTAACGCGATTCGATACAAGCAAGGCGGAAGAGCCGAATTACACAAGGTCAAAATCCTGTCATATGGGCGCCAATCGGACCGTCTGGATGAGATCTCGGGCGACGACTTTGAATATGACGCGCAAAGCGGAGACATCACCGCCAAGGGAAGGGTCTCGATTGAACTTCAGGCAGTGCAGCCGGCGACCTCAGCTCCAGGCTCCAGTCCCAAAAAGGTCGGAAGTCCCCTTCACCTCGAAACCAGCGGACTGACATTCAACAAGAACAGCGGCATTGCGAAGACGACTCAGAAAATAAACTTCTCCTTGCCACAAGGAACTGGGTCGGCGCTGGGCGCTACTTATGATTCGAAGCAGAACATTTTTCAGCTTCACTCCGACATCCACCTCCTCACTAATGGGCCAAAGCCAACGAAGCTGCAAGCCGGCAGCGCTCTCTATGCTCAGGAATCACAGGAATTGAGGCTAAAAGATCTTCGGGCCGAGTCGGCTATTCGCAAACTCCAGGCACAGAATGTTGTGTTGCACCTGCGCGACGACAAGACAGTTGAGCGCGCTGATGCCGGCGGCGGAGTCGATGCGCTCGTTCGCGGATTGCGGCGGGCTCAGCTTCATACCGCTCAAGCGAGTTTCACGTTTGGTCCGCAGAATCAGGCAAGCAGCGGACATCTCTTCGGAGGCGTCACATGGGAAACGAGTGGTTCGACGGCATCGCGAGGAAATGCCGGACGGATAATACTTAGCTTCGGATCAGATAATCAGGTTAAATCGGCGGAACTCAGAGATAACGTCGATCTCGTTCAGGTTCCCGCATCCCAGAATGGCAAACAAGAATCGGAAATGCGAAAAAATATGTCGCTCGTGGACAAGCAGCCAAACACGACCACGGTCGCGCAACAAGAAGCACTCGCGCCTCGGGGAACACAGTTTCGCGGTGATGGGCTTGATCTCGTTATCCTCAATGGGACCCGGCTGCAGACAGCGACCAGCGTGGGAACTGCCCAAATCGCGCTACCTACCGTGCAGAAATCGGGCCAAACTGGCTCTCAGCCCCAGAGCGGGAAGACAACGATCACGGCCAGCCGTCTTGAGGTTAAATTCTCTGACGACAATCGCATTTCCACCCTTGCCGGGAGCTCGCCGGTAAAAATCATTTCCAGCACGCCTGGCCAACCCGACCGAATTAGCCAGAGCCAGGACATGTTGGCGACATTCACCAAGGGCAAAACTCAGACCCTCGAAGATGTGATTCAAACCGGCAACGTGCAAATTCAGGAGGGCAAGAGAATCGCTACGGCCGATCAAGCTACCTACAGCCAGGCTGCCGATTCTATGAGCCTCAAAGGCAATGTCCGTTACAAGGACGAGTCCACGGGCTCTGCACTTACCAGCAACAGTTTGATTCTGAATCGTACGACCGGCGAAACCTCGGCCAGTGGAGACGTAAAAACAACATATGCCGAGCAAAAAACACCGGAGTCAGGAGGGATGCTCTCCGCCTCCCAGGCGGTTCACGCGACAGCCGAGCAGATGGTTGCCAGGAACTCCACCGGTTCCGCTCGATATTCAGGGCGCGCGCGTCTCTGGCAGGGTGGAAACATCGTCCAGGCTCCCGTTTTGGAGTTCAATCGAAATGGGCGAACATTGGATGCCCGGACCCAGAGCAGTGAGCCGGTTTCCACAGTTTTTGTACAGCCAGACAAGAATGGGAAAGACGTTCCGGTCGAGGTGAAAGCGGACCATCTGCATTATGAAGACGCGCAAAGAAAAGCAATTTTCGAGGGTTCCATTCTCGTCCGCAGCGCCGATTCGACGCTTCGCGCGAACAAAGCCGTCATCACGTTGAAGCCGCGGACCGGAGCCGAAGACGCGAAAGCGCGAACTCCTAAAGCGTCGGATCAAGGTGCCCCAAGCGAAGTGCAAACGATTGATGCGGAGGGCGATATCCATCTCGAGCAACCCGGTCGAAAGGCTCTAGGCGCACACCTTATATATACCGCCGATGAAGGGAAATTCGTGCTAACCGGATCGCCCGGCGTTCCGCCTAGCATTTTTGATGCCGAACACGGTCAAGTTACGGGAGTTTCGTTGACCTTCTTTAACCGCGATGGTAGAGTTCTCGTGGATAGTAGCAATTCAACGTCCATAACTCAGACTCGGTTCAAGAAATGATGCAACAAACCCTCTCGACCGACCAGATAGGCAAAGCCTACAGAGGTCGGAGGGTAGTGAACGGGGTCACTCTCCACATAAATCAGGGTGAGGTAGTGGGCTTGTTAGGCCCGAATGGGGCTGGCAAGACAACAAGCTTCTACATGATCGTCGGGCTGGTGGCGCCGGATACGGGCCGAATTGCGATCGATGGGGCGGACATCACTGATGTCCCAATGTACTTGCGGGCACGCAACTACGGCATTAGCTACCTTCCGCAGGAGCCCTCGGTCTTCCGCAAGCTGACGGTCGAGGAAAACATTATGGCCATCCTTGAGGCCCAGCCGCTCTCCTGGGAGAACCGGCGCAGCCGCATGGAGACCCTGATCGAACAGCTCGGACTCGGACATATCCGGAAGACGCGGGGGTATGCGCTGTCAGGCGGCGAAAGACGGCGAGTGGAAATCGCGAGATGCCTCTGCATTCGCCCGACGTTCATTCTGCTGGACGAGCCGTTTTCCGGAATTGATCCGATCGCCGTGCTGGACCTGCAGAAGATCATTTTTGATCTAAAGGCCAGTGGAATTGGAGTGCTGATCACGGACCACAACGTACGAGAGACGCTGTCGGTGACCGATCGCGCTTACATCATCAATCAAGGCAAGATCTTCCGCTCGGGGACGCCGGAACAGTTAGGCAATGATCCTGAGGTAAAGAGAATTTATCTGGGAGAGAGCTTCTCTTTGGTGTGAGGTGTATCGACTTTGTTGCAAGTCCTAAAAACCGTCATCCTGAGCCCTCGGCTCAGGACAACAGTGATTAGAGCGAATGGGCAGAGCACGTAGATTCAGATCGGGAGCACTCGTTCAAGGCTAATGGTCCTACTTCAGAACAAACTTAATCTCAAGGTCTCTCAGAAGCAGATCCTCACACCGGGGCTCGTGCAGATGGTCAGCGTCCTTGCGCTGAACAAACTCGAGCTCAAGGAGATGATCAATGCAGAGATCGTCGAGAATCCTGTTCTGGAGGAACTCGAATCCAATATTCCGCTAATCGATCAAGTTGCAGGCCGCGAAGCTGATCGCGAGCGCGCGGAAGCTCCTGAACAGCCACCGCTTACGGCGGGAGAGCAGGCTGGTGAGAAAAAAGATCCGTTCGATGAGATCGATTTCGGCACTTACTTCAAGGACTACCTCGATCCTGGATTCCGCAGTCCACAGGACTTTGAAAGCTCCGATCGTCCTTCGTTTGAGAATTTTCTCTCCAAGCCAGGCAATTTGACCGATCACCTGATGTGGCAGCTCGGAGCAATGAGTGTGAGTCCGGAAGTTCGCGCTGCGGCCGAACTCGTCATTGGCAACTTGAACGATGACGGTTATCTTGTCGCCTCCGATGAAGAGCTGATGGCTGCTTCCCGCGGCGAAAGCATTGAACTTGAGACGTCCGGATCCGAGATTGCTCCGCCGGCACCGACGGTCAACGGAACAGGCTCTGCCGCTCCTGCTGCGCTTGATACTGAGGACGACGATCCCTTCGTTGAAGAAGCCGCGGAAGTTCTGGTTGGGAGCTACGTCGGCGCCAAGCCAATGGCGACGGCTGCATCGCCGGCTCTCAAACCTTCGGTCGCACCAAATCCGGCGTCGGTAAGCCGCGTCGAGCGCGCGAAACCGGTTGAAGCTCCTTTCACGATTGAAGATCTGCGCGAGGGAATCGACCTTATACGCCAAATGGATCCGGTCGGAGTCGCTGCTCGTGATCTTCGCGAGTGCCTGCTTCTGCAATTGCGGGATCTAGAGCATCAGGTAAACAATCGCGTTCTGAACGGTGATTCCGAGGTCCAAAACCAGCACCTCGCACAGATTCAAACAACAACCGCGATTGTTGAAACCCAACTGCGCAACGTACAAAACCGGCAGTACAAGGATATTGCGCGCGCCATTCAACGACCGCTGGAGTCGGTGATGGATGCGCTGAACTTCATCAAGACACTGGATCCCAAACCGGGTCAGCGCTACAACCAGGTAGAGCCGCGGCTGATCGAGCCCGACGTTGCCTTCGTGAAACAGGGCGATGAGTACTTCGTGCTGATGAACGAAGACGACGTTCCTGTGCTTCGCCTGAATCCCGGCTACAAAAAGTTGCTCAACCGTGATGCCGCCGAAAAAGATGTTCGCAATTATGTGAAAGAGCGGTATAAATCTGCTATTCAGCTCATGAAGAACATCGAGCAACGCAAGCAGACAATCCTGAAGACCTGCTACGCGATCATCGGACGCCAGCGCGAGTTCCTCGACCTTGGCATCGACCAGCTAAAACCAATGATGATCAAGGAAGTGGCCGAGGAAATTGGCGTGCATCCTTCCACCGTGAGCCGAGCGGTTGCCAACAAGTATGTGCACACGCCGCAGGGTGTCTACGAGCTGCGCTACTTCTTCAGCGAAAGCGTGAATGGCCCCGAAGGCGGCGGCACATCGCTGATGATCCTGAAGCGGCGGGTGAAGAAGCTGATCGAAGAAGAAGATTCGCGCCGTCCGCTCACCGACGAGCAAATCACGCGCATTCTGCAATCGCAAGGAATCAACGTGACACGGCGCACCGTAGCCAAGTATCGTGAGGATATGAAAATTCCCAGCACGCATCAGAGACGCGTGAAGGATTAGAACTGGCGATTTTGACGGTTGCAGAACTGGTAGAGACGCAGCATGCTGCGTCTGTCGATGCAAGCAGGAAAGACGAAACTGACTGTTTGTCCGTGCACAAAGTGGAGACGCAGCGTGCTGCGCATCTCTACGAGAGGAGGAACTGGAACCTACAGACACATGTAACAGAGCGCAGCAAAGCCTTTCGATCCACGAGGACCAACGTATTCAGGAGGGAGTTAATGAACGTCGAGTACACCGGAAGGCAGTATGAAGTCACTCCCGCGGTGCGCAAGCAGGTGGAACACGGCTTGGGCAAACTGGAAAAGCTCTTCGGCAGCACGTTCGATTCACACGTAATCCTCAC
>QIBA01000061.1 GCA_003225175.1 Acidobacteriota bacterium | reverse complement strand
GTCGAACGAGCCATCTGACGCTCTCTTCAAGACGGTACAGTCGCTCGACATCCAGCTCTTCGATGCCTACAACCACTGCGATCTCGCGAAGCTGGGCGCGATGGTGTCAGACGACCTGGAGTTCTATCACGACAAGACGGGGCTGTCGGTTGGTAAGGCGCCGTTTATCGCAGCGATCAAGCAGAACATCTGCGGCAAGGTGGAGCGCAGGCTGGTAGCGGGATCGCTCGAGGTGTATCCGCTCAAGGATTATGGCGCGGTGGAGATTGGCGTTCATCGTTTCTACCATTCTCACAACCCGGAAGATGGCGTGGGAGAGGCCAAGTTCATAACCCTCTGGCAGAACAAGGACGGCGCATGGAAGATGACGCGCGCGATCAGCTACGACCATGAGCCAGTGCGGTGAGACCGGCTATCGGCCATTGGCTTTCGTGTTTCCTGAAATGAACCGACAACGTGGGTGCCCTTGGGGGAAACGCAGCTCACTCGGCTGGCAAATTGGACGTTTCCCGCAAGAATCCATCGGCGACGATTAGCTCGCGCTGAGCGTCGCCGGAATGCGTTCCCGGACCATTGTTCATTCCGCCAAGAAGCCAGTGGCCGTTCAGAGGGGCGATGGTAGTCAGTTGGTTGTGGCGGGCGCCGCCGATGTAGCCGAGGTTCTGGGCCAGCGAGCCGTCGGCGTTTAACAGCGCCAACAGTGGCTGAGCAGCTTCGGAGATACTCGCGCCGGTTGGGTTCTGCACGTAGCCGGTGGTACCCAGCGCGAGGTATCGGCCGCTGGGCAAGGCTGCAACATCAAACAACACGTCGCCGCGATCGACATCGACCACACTGTACGGGCCGGGAGTGCCATCGCTCCCGACCAACGCAGTGAACGCATTCCACCCGGTTCCGTCTGATCGCACCTCGGAGAGAACCCGGCCCACCAACACGAAGCCGCGAGGCGTTGCCCGCACGCCATGCAGTTCGGCAAGGTCGTGAGTGTCGATTACGGTGCTTCCCAGGCGGCGGCCGTCGGCGCTCGCCACACGCGTGAGCAAGGCACCCATCGATGCTGCAATTGGTTCGCCGAAAAACTCTGCGTGCCCACGGAACGTGAAGTTGCGCATCGGGGCATTGACGACACCGACCGCGAGCGTGCCGGACGTATCCACATCCACGTAAATCCTCAGATGATTCTCGAGCTGGCCGAAGACGTCGAAGCTACCACTGGTAATGCCCTCCCCGAGGATCGAAGTACCGGGCTCTACGAGGGTCCGCCAGGAAACCTGATATGTGCCGAGCGTGTCCCGGTCGAGACGATAGGCAACGATCGCGTTGCGCCCGGTGCGCAATACGACAGCCAGGCTTTCACCGAGCGGGGCCAGCCCGGCGGCGGAGTCGAGAAACGGTTGGTCACTTCGAATCGGTCCGTTAGGATCGAGCCGCACGATGCGCACTTCTCGTGCTGTGGTGAGAATTGCCGAAATGTCGCCGGACGGATGCACCGCGAAGTCAACCACTGACCATCCTGACGGCGGCATGTAGGGGTGCACGGTGTGGCCGTCGCTTTGTAGTATCGCCAGCGTGCGCTGTGGACCGTCCTCAAAGATGGATGTAAGTCGCTGCTCAAGCAATACGACCGCGCTACCTGCTGTGCGCACCCTTGTGATTGTCTGGCCGGCGACGGCGAGATCCACGGTTTTGATGGGCGGAGTCTCTCTAGCCCCGCAGGCAACGAGAAGCGCAACCGCCAAACAGAGGAGCCCACGGAGAATGGTTGACGTCTGGCAAACGGTTGCAGCATTGACAAAGCAAAATCTCATCATTCGGAACTCACGATTCTCAAGGATCTTCTTGTAGTTCTCGTCCTTCGCGCTGCGCGCCTGCCCGAGCGATTATCTAATGAGCGGTACTGAGATGCACCCACGAGAGGTGACTAAAGTTGCTACGCGGGATGAGAATGCAGGGACGACATGATTCGTGCCCTTTCCCATCTTGGTTCTTTGGAACCACTATCGCCTGTGCTTGTATACGACTCGCCCTTCATCACGAACACCACTCGCCGTACTGCGGTAGTGTCCCTGGTCGGATCGCCATCGAGGGCGATCATGTCCGCTTGTATGTCTGGACTGAGTGAGCCGATTTCCTTGTCCAAATCAGCGCTTGCCCGGGCTGAGTGGCGCACCCTTAGGAAAGGGCACGGCTTTTGACGTTCGGTCTACGGTTCAGGGAAGCATCGGCTTCAGCCGTGCCGTAATTGGGAATTGTTTTTCTTTTCGGCTTTAGCCGCTGAGGTAAGATTTTCGTTTCAGAATGAACGTGAGACCTCAGGCGCTAAAGCGCAAAACAAAAAGTCTTGCGCTGTTACGGCACGACTGAAGTCGTGCCCTTCCCTAAACCTCGTGCCTTTCCTTAAACCTCGTGCAAGCCCGCAGAAGCATTCCAGAGGTATGTGGGGAATGTGTACATTCAGCACAATCGCGTAGAGTGGTGGATGGCCTCACTATGATTTCGGAAGCGCCTCACCAGACGGCGGAGTGGTCTGAACCGGCATGCATTGGGCAGCGAAAACCGGTCGAACTTTACGAGCCCTGGGATTACAGGCATTGAGGCGTCTTGGACTGCTTACCGCTCTGGCTGCATCGTTGTTCCTGGTAGCCGGTACTGTGCAGCGACACGATCTGTTTCAAGTGAGCGCGGTTGTCCCCAAACAAGACTGCGAACATTTCCTTCCATACTCCTCCGATGCAAATCACATCTGGAACCGGGTGCACCGGCGTCTGCTGGAGCGGCGCGATCGTGACGGTCGTCTCTGGGGATGCGACGATGTGGATCCCCTGCTTTGGCAAAACACCAATCATCTGCTCCATGGCTACACCTACAAAGAGACTGTGGGCTTGCTGGATGAATTCACGCGCACGCATGCCGAACAGCTGATCCGTGATCCGCTTGCGCGAGCGATATTTCAGCGAGATCTGTGGGCGGTGTTTGACTGGCTGGCTGGGCCTTTGAATGGTCACGAGGAGCAGCGTGCGCAACTCGAACGGCGGCTTGCGGCCATCATCAAGGCGGTGGCGCTCACGCCAGATGAGATTCGACATCTGCCCGACAACTTCGCTGCGCTGCGGGGCTCCACAACGTCGGATGATTTCGCTTTGCCCGATCCGGCAGCCGGATGGAGGCTGATTGGACGCGATGACGGCACGCCGATCGCGCCGATTCACTCTTATCCTTTTCGGCGCTCATTGTTTCTGGTGTACATGAAGCTGCCCCCGGGCGGACCAGAGCCGGCTGCATATCTGGAAGCCATGCGCGCCTATAGCCGTGAGCATCCTGGAAGCGAATGCATAGCGCCGGTTCGGCACTGCAATCCGCCGCAGTTTCCGGTGGGCACGCAGTTGGCGCTGGTGCGGCGCGCGCTGCTGGTGGATACCACCGGCCGTCCGGTGGTGTCGCCAATTACGGAAAGCGTTCAGCTGCGCCGCTACCTTGAGATTCCAGCGCAGTTCACAATTGATTGGCGCGGAGTGATGCAGCGTCGCGCGGAATTTCAGATGACCCGCCGCGGCCTGCGAAGGGGCGACATCGCGCTGCGACGCATCGCGGAAGACGAATCTCAATTCCAGGTTTTTCTCACCCATGGCTTCGATTTTGAAGGACCGTCTGTGACACTTAAACGCTGCTCCAACTGTCACCAAGGCATCGGCGTGATTTCCTTTACCAGCTATTCCCGCGAACAGTTTGAAAACGAACACACCTTCATCATGGTGCATGCGAGCGATGAAGGAGACGAGAGTAAAGCAGCTATTACTTATCTCGAAAGCCGGGAATCGTGGAAGCTGCTGCAGCGGAGGATGCGATGAGATGTGTGAAGTCCTTCATGACATTTTGAAGCATTGAGGCACATGCTTCTTATGTCTTCCGCCTGGAATGTCCAAAAACGGCAGGTGGCCTGCCATTTTCCCGTTTTAGTTTTGGCATCGCATTCCAAGACAAAGGGTGGCCCCGGTCTGCGGTTCAGGGAAGGGCATCGGCTTCAGCCGTGCCGTAATTGGGAATTGACTCTTTTCGGCTTTAGCCGCTGAGGTAAAGGTTTTGGTTTCAGAATGAACGTGAGATCTCAGGCGCTAAAGCGCCAAACAAAAAGGCCTTGCGCTGTGACGGCACGACTGAAGTCGTGCCCTTCCCTAAACCAAGGGCGAGCCACTCGTCTAATGGAGTGCGCTCGGCTTCGTTCTATCCGGAGCGGCCATCGCTCAGCGCCGAACCTGCCTCAGCACCGAACCTGCCTCAGCACCGAACACAGTTCGGTGCTACCACGAGTCAATATTGCGAGTCAACGAGAAATGTCATTTTGGAACTCAGGCGACTGCGCGGAGAGTGCTTGCCGCAACCATCCGACGCTGGGGCGAGCAACGGATGCGAATTTCAGAATTCACTGCTTATTCACTGTTATTCACTGTTATTTCTGGCAAGGAAAAATCGCGAATTCCCGTAATCCCTGACGCGGCAGGCGGTTGCACGGAATCGTCCGTTGCTCGCTGGCCTTTTGTGAAAAAATTCGCTGTTAAATTCGCTGATAAATTCGCTGTTCCGCGCACACCAGTGAATTACGCCGGGTTCGCGCTGAATCCGTTGCTCTACCGACAACGCAAGAATCGCGATTCGCTTTCTGTGCTACGAAGGTATTCATAAAGCGCGTCATACATCGGAAATTCTTGTCTCAGGCGCTCCTAATCGCTAATCCGCTTTGGTCATTTCGGAGCCTCAGTTTTTCAGAATCAGTCTGAGTTTGCGTGCGAACTCATCAACCTGTTCAGTAGTGTTGTAGACGTAGAGGGATGCTCTCGCGGCGCGCTTCACTCCGAAGCGTTCGAGCAAGGGAAGGGAAGCCATATCGCCTGCTCGTATTGCAATCCCGTATTGGTCCAGTCTGCGCGCCAGCTCGTCGGGCTCAATTGCATCGGTGGTGAAGCAGAACAGGGAGATACGATTCTGAGTCTCCCGGCCTCCAACAAGCCGAATGCCTTTGTTTTCCGAAAGAACTTCGAGCAGATGTTTCGTGACTTCTTGCTCATGCGTCCACATTCGCTGGTAATCCAAGGTACGGATGAACTCGATGGCTGCAGAGAGCCCCACAGCTCCGCATACGTTCGGCGTTCCGGCGCCGAATTTGCGCGCAGCTTCGGAATATTCCCAGTCATCTCTGGAGATCGCGTGTGCCATGTTGCTGCCCGCCTGATATGGCGGCATTTGATCCAGAATCGCGCGGCGGACCCACAGGACACCTACTCCCATCGGTCCCATCATTTTGTGGCTGGAAAAAGCGAGAAAGTCGCAGTCTAAATTCTGTACGTCGACTGCAATGTGAGGAACCGACTGCGCCGCGTCCATTAGAACTTTTGCTCCTGCTGCATGCGCGATTCGGCACAGTTCAGCCGCAGGATTGATGATCCCGAGCACATTCGAAACGTGCGAGAAACAAACCAGCTTGGTCTTTTCGGTGAGCAGCTTGGGAAGAGAGTTGATCTCCAATTTGCCGTCATCGAGAACGTCTAGATAACGAACCCGTGCTCCCTTTCTCTTTGCCAGGAGCTGCCAAGGAAGCATGTTGGAGGCGTGCTCGGCGACAGTGAGGACGATTTCATCATCACGGCCGATGTTTGCCTCTCCCCACGTGGCAGCGACCAGATTGATGCCCTCCGTTGTTCCGCGCGTCCAGATGATTTCCAGAGGGTCTTTAGCACCAATGAAGCTGGCTAGGCTCGCTCGTGCACGCTCATAAATTTCCAATGACCGCCTGGCGAGCGAGTGCAGATTGGGCGCGGGATTGGCATTCTCCGACCGGTAATAATCACTCACAGCATCGATGACGTGCCGGGGACGCTGTGCCGTCGCAGCCGTATCGAAATAAATAAGTTCCCTATTGTTGATGGTCTGAGCAAGGGCGGGAAATTCTGAGATTACCGGCGCGCCCGGCCTGGAAGATGTGGAGTGACTCTCGCTGGGCTGTGGAGCCAGCAGGCTAGCGCCACACGCAATACCGATACGGAGGACTTCTCGGCGGCTTCGGTTAGTGTTACACATGTATCATCTAAGTGAAACGTATATTACACAACGTGAATGGAAACCGCACCTCTTTTGAACGGTTAGCTGATCTGTTTAAGGAAGGAATCGGCGGAAGTCTTTGGTCAGTCTGCCCCGCTATTTCCGTCGTGAAGCGAGCTGGTCTAGAAGGGCTTTGACATGGGCCAGAATGGCCTCGCGGGATAGGTCATAGCCATCATTGGGCGCGGGTACTTCAAAATTGTCTACGTGTTTGTGGACTAGCGATTTGCTAATCGGGCAGAACGCCACCATGCGTGCAGCAGCCTGTACGGCATTGCTGCTAAGTTTTCTTTTCTGTACCGTCCTGTGTTTTAACAGGGGTGCCAGGCTTCAGTTCGTCTGTGCCCCGAGTGGCCACAATATCGCCTTCGTGCAAATCACCAAAGACTTCGATCAACTTTCCCGAGGTCAGTCCGGTTTGCACATCTACCCAGTCTGCCTTCCCATTATGGATTCGCACCACAAAGGTCTTTTCATTGGTGCGCGCTACTGACGAAGTGGGCACGAATAACGTTGGACGTGGACGCCGCACAGGCCAATCCACTTGCGGATACATTCCAGGTGCAAGTCGGCCTGATGCATTTGAGACGTCCAGTTCCACTGGCATCGTGCGGGTTTTTACGTCTAGGGAATCTGCGACTCGAGCAATCTTGCCTGCAAATTTCTCGCCTGGAAACGCAGCTACAGTAAAGGAGACTTTGGCACCTTTAATCGTGTCGGGTACGTAGGTTTCTGGCACAGGCAAAACGAGTCGCAGTCGAGACACATTTTCAATTCGCACTATGGGCTCGTTGCCGTTGGGGCTCACGAGTGCTCCGGGATGAACGTCTCTTTCAGTGACGACGCCGGCGAACGGTGCTCGGACACCGAGATATGACTGAATCTGAGTAACCGCACTCAGCGCGGCCTTAGCGGCTTCGATGTTGCGCTCTGCTGCGCGCAAGCGAGCAGCATCTGCTTCCATTGTTTGTTGTGCTATGTCGAGATCATTTCCAGCGACTACACCTGGAGTCGCAGCAGCAGACTTTAGTCTCTGGAACGTACTCTGATCGGAGGCAAGCTTCGCTGCGGCTTCAGCACGTTGAGCTTCGGATTCCTGCAGTTTCGAATCTGCTTCCTGTTTTTGGGCGACGAGTTCAGGTGCTTCAAGACGCACGATCTCCTGGCCGGCTTTGACTCGTGATCCACGATCCACACCTATCCACCGCACAAAAGCCGTCACTTTCGGGTACAGCGCAACGGCCTCATAGGGCGTGAATTCTCCTGGCAGTCGAACGGTGAGCGACAGTTGTTGCGAAATTACTTTGGTAGCATCTACGGTCTGGACGCCACCCTGTGCTGAGGGCTGATTGCCATAAGTCGCCCCGCTGCTCTGCTGAGCGGATGCCGATTGCGAGGCGCCACCATTCGAACCGCAGGAAAGCGAAAAAAACACTTCACCCATTAGCAAGATGGCTATCGCAAATGGTCGGCGTAAATTGCGGTTCATTTGCGTTCCTCGGCGTGTCTGCTCTGTGGATCATCCGGGTCGAGCGACGGTGATCCGGCATGCGCTCGCTCCTGGACCAGAGAGAAGACAGAAGGAAGCACGAGCAGCGTGGCCGCTGTAGCGACGACGAGACCACCAATCACCGCGCGTCCTAATGGCGCGGTCTGCTGACCACCTTCGCCGATACCCAGAGCCATTGGGATCATGCCGAAGGTCATCGCCATAGCTGTCATCAGAATAGGTCGCATGCGCGTTCGAGCGGCTTCAATTGCAGCATCGCTGGCCGAAGCGCCTTCGCGACGATACCTCTCAGCAAAAACAACCAACAAAATGGCATTTGCGACGGCCACGCCGATCGCCATGATTGCACCCATGAAGGATTGAATATTCAAAGTTGTGCCTGTAATCAGAAGAATGAAAATCACTCCACAGATAACGGCTGGAACTGTCGAGACGACAACAAATGGCAACCGCACCGATTCGAAGTTTGCGGCCAGCAGCAGGTAAATCACGAGTACTGCGAATAACAAACCAGCTTCCAGACTGGCCAACGTGTCTCGCATAGGTTGAAGTTGTCCACGCACCTGAACCGTCGTGGCTTGCGGTGGTTTTCCTGCGCGCCTGATTGCGGCTTGCACTTCGTTGGCAATGTGTCCCAAGTCCTGCCCCGCAACATTGGCTGTAAGCGTGACCATCCTTTGGCCATTCAGGCGGTGATACTCTCCAACAGTTGTTCCGTACGAAACCCGAGCGACGTCTCCGAGCAGCGGATGAGAAGAGGAGCCAGGCATAACTGGGATCTGCTCCAGACTCTGAATCGATGTGACTTGGGAGGGTGGGACTTGGACTTGCACCTGGTAAGCCACTCCCGTTCTGGAATCCGCCCAATAATTGGGTGTGACAAATCGACTGGATGAAGTGCTGGTAAGAAATGCTCGCCCGACCTCCTGAGCGGTAACACCTAGTTGCCCGGCGCGCTCTCGATCAACGTCAACATTGATGCTTGGATAATCCAGGGGTTCATCGACTTGCAGATCGCGTATATTGCGAACCTTACTCAGCTCCTGCCGCACTTTCTGCGAGAACTGACGTGTGGCTGAGAGATCATTCCCAGTGACGTTGACCTCGATGGGAGTGGGCGCGCCAAAATTCATTATTTGACTAACGATATCGCCGGCTTCAAACGAGAATTGCAAATTGGGAAACTTGGACGGCAGAGTCTTTCGTAGCTGTTCTTCCAATTCTTCTACATGTACGCTGGACCCGGATTTCAAAGACACTCGCAAAAGTCCCTCATGTTCGCCACTTGTCCAAAGAAAAATCGTATTAACCGGATAGCTGGTCGGCTGGACGCCGATGTAGTCCAAAGTCGAAGCCACATTCGATGGACCAGCAGCGCGAACGATCTCGTCGCGCATCTGCAAACCTATGCCCTCGGTGGTCTCAACATCGGTTCCGATCGGAGCGCGAAAGCGAAGTTGAAGTTGTCCTGCTGGAACTCGCGGAAAAATTGCGCGGCCTAATCTGGGGCCGACTAAAGCGATCATCGCCGCGGCAACGACAACATAAGCTGCAATGAGTGGCCAGCGATACGGCATGATGCGATTGAGAATGATCCCGAGTCGATCCCGGAATCTTTCTAGTGATTTGCTGTCAACTCTACGGTTCTCTTTTTCAGGCGAATGCAACATCCAGACCGCGAGCACAGGAACAAAGGAACTGGCAAGAAAGTAGGACGCGATCATCGCGAACGCAACTGTCAGCGAAAGCGGAACGAATAAAGATCTAGCCACGCCCTTCATAAGGAGGGAAGGCAGAAACACCGCGAGAATGGAGAACATGGCCAGCATTCGCGGAACAATCACTTCTGTGCTGCCATCGAGTACAGCGCGCGCGACCGACTTTTCCTCCGCCACATGCCGATGAATGTTCTCCACGGCAACAGTGGCTTCGTCCACCAGGATGCCAACTGCGAGGGCCAGTCCCCCCAAGGTCATGATGTTTATGCTTTGGCCTGCTCCCCATAAAGCAACGACCGCAGCTAACAGAGCGAATGGAATTGTGCCGATCACAATTAAGGAGCTTCGCCAATCACGCAGAAAGAGCAGCACAGCCACTCCGGTGAGGAGAGCGCCCAGCAGGGCTTCGCGCAAAACCGATGACAATGCGCTGCGAACGTAAACGGATTGATCCAGCTCAAAGCTCATTTTGATGTCATTCGGAATGACAGCTTGCAGGCGTGGAAGGTTCTCCTTCACTCCATTCACAACCTCAAGCGTGGAGGCGTCAGCGCGTTTCGTAACGGGAATGTAGACAGTGCGTCTGCCGTTGAAATGAGCGTAGCTAGTGAGGATGTCCGTGCTGTCTTCGACATTCCCAAGATCGCGAAGGAAGACCGTCGGCCCGGCGCCACTCCGGATCGGCAGATCTCGTAGTTCCTGCGGATTTGTCACGACCGAGTTGATCGGCGTGATTCGTAAGAGCCCGTCAGTCCTGACGTTTCCAGAAGGAACGATGGCATTGCCTGAACTGACCGCTTTCACCACCTCTTCGGGCGACATGTGATATGCCCGCAGGCGATCAGGATCGACATTAATAACGATGGTCCGTTGGTTTCCGCCGAACGGCGGAGGAGCAGAAAGACCGGCGATGGTTGCGAACAATGGGCGGACGCGGTTTAGAGCCAAGTCTTGAATTTCCTTTGCACCACGTGTCTCGCTCGAGAAAACGAGATAGCCCACTGGCACGCTGCCGGCGTCAAAACGCATGACAAAAGGCGGCACTGTGCCCGGAGGCATGAAGGCACGAGCACGATCCACGTATCCAATCGTCTGCGCCGCGGCTTGCGCCATGTCCGTACCAGGATGGAACGTGAGTTTCAACAGTCCAACATTCTGAATAGACTTCGACTCGACGGACTGAATCCCGGTGATGTAGAGAAAGTGATACTCGTAGTAATAAACGAGAAATCCTTCCATCTGCGCCGCATCCATCCCGCCAAATGGCTGAGCGACATAGATCACGGGCAGGTTGAGGCTGGGGAATATGTCGATTGGCATCCTGCTGATTGCCAGAATGGAACAAAGAGCAATCGAGAGCAGGGCGACAATGACACTAATGGGGTGCCGGAGCGCGGTACGGATCAGCCACATGTTAGTGGCCTCCCGTCGAAATAGATCGCACCGCGTCCAAGAATTGTGTGAAGTTGCCTTCCGCGGCTGCCAGTCCCACGAGCGCACGCCAGGCGTTTAATTTCGACGCAGCATCGTCGCTTTCGGCGCGAATCAACAAGCTTTGTGCATCTGTGACTTCAACCACATTAGCGAGTGCAGCTTGATAACGTGCACGTGCTTGTGTTTCCGCATCTCTGGCTGCCTGTAATTCCGCAGGAGTCGCTTGAGCGATGGCAATCGCCCCTTCAAGCCGTGCCTGCGCCTGAGCTACCTCGGCGGATATATCTTGTACAGTTTGCTGATAGCGTGCTTTCTCGGCGCGTTCATTTGCTGAGGCGATCTGCTTCCGCGCTCGGATGGAGAACAAGTCTAAAACGGGAAACGACGCAGTTAATCCGACGGCCCAGTTCTCTCGCTGAAGTCCCAGCCCATCTGTTCCGCTTCCAATGCTCCCGTCCACGTTAGCGCCACTGCCCCGAGCGCTCACGCTCGATTGCAAATTGAAATGTGGGAAATAGGAGCGATCAAGGACGTGAATTTGAGCATCAGCTTGCTGCAGTCGCGCATTCTGTGCAGAAGCGACAGGGTTGGCTGCGATGTTCGGATTCGCTTCTGGAAGCGCCGGTGCGCGATCAATTAGTGGAGTCGCATCGAGTCGAAGAGCGTCAGGTGACACACCTAAAAGATTCGCGAGTGCGACGAGCGCAACTCTTTCGTTGGTTCGAGCCTGAATGAGCACAATACGTGCTGCAGCAAGCTCTGCGTCAGACCGCGAGGCATCGGCTCCGGGGCGGAGCTGGTTTTGGACGAGAACGTGAACTGATCGACTGAAGACTTCTCGCCGATCTACATCGGCTTGAGCGGCACGTATCGTTTGTTGCGCGTCTATTACCGAAATGAAGGTTGCCGCTGTTGCGGTCGCGATGTCGATTTGAGTGATTTCAACCTCGGCAGACGCAACGCGAGCACCCGCGCGTGCGGCATCGACAGAAGCACGACGGTAGCCGAAATCCACCGGCTCCCAAGAAACCAGCATCCCTGCCGCGCTTCCCCATACACTCTGGTTTGATGTCGTTGGCAATACTGGCCCGGTAAGAGACGGGATCACCTGCTGTGGCAGGAGCAGTCCAAAAATGTTGTTTCGAGTTGCGCGATTACTTTGCCAAAGCGCATTCGCACTCGGAAAGTAAGCAGTTCGAGCGAGGGCTATGCCACCATTCGCAGCCGCTCTTCGCTCCAGTGCTGCGCGGATTTGCGGATAGTGGGCAAGAGCGTACTTAACTGCGGTTTCGAGTGTTAAAGGTGAAGGTAACGTGGCGTTCGGTTGATCTGCCGCGGCCAACGACAGAGATCCCACCGTGAACAGTAAGACGAGTTGTCGCAACGGCTTCAATCGTTCCTCCCCAAGGACACAGAACGAGACTTGTTTTCCTTCACTGCTTCGGTTTTGCCGAATTGGTTTTATCAAGGGCCGCGCGTAATCCCTTTGCGAGCTTCGCTGCGTCGTCATTTGCCCAGAAGTGCATGAAGAAGAGTCGCGGCTCTTCCGTGAGCATGTGGCTGTGCACTGCAGTGACCTGGATTCCGTTATCGCGGAGAGCGCGAATCACTGGATTGACCTCAGTTCCTAGCAACACGAAATCGCCGGTTATCGCAGCTTTTCCGCTCCCAGTTGCCTGGAAATTAATAGCAGTGGCCGTGCCCATGGACGGCGGCACTTCTGTTCCCATATCGGTGATCTTTTCCGCTCTGGGAACGGAGAACTGATAAATCCCGTTGTTATTTTTGCCCTGATACCCGAGCGCCTTATCGACCTGAGCCGTGTCAAAGCCGAGACTGGGTTGCTGGCCCGTAGGAGCGGGCGAACCCAATGGAGTCTTAGTCAATGCCAAGGCATCTTTCAGCGCCGTTGCCAGCTTGACTGGATCGCCGTGCCCCGCAACGTGCATGTACATAACACGTGGCGTTTCATTGAGCAGGTGATTGTGCAACCCCGTTTGCTCAACGCCTTCCTGCTGCAGCTTCGCCATGACCGGCTCGACTTCAGACTCGCTCAACACAAGATCTCCCATCACAACAGCGTCACTGCCCATGCGCTTGAACGCTAACCAAGAGCCGAGTGCAAGACCAGCCTTGATCGAGGTGCCCGCGACCGTCACCTTTAGGTCAGAGCGCGGCATGCTGAATTTATAGACATCGTCTGGCTGCATCGATCCCTTACGTCCGAGGGCGTCCTCCACAGCTTTCCATTCTGGGGACGTGCTTTGTTGACCGTGCCCGAGGTTAGCTGTAGCAGCGAGTATCACGAGACAGGTGATTAATGAGCCGATTAGCATTTGCGCAATTTTCACGACAACACCTCCTATGGTTTCTTATGTAATCGCCTGATAAAGCCCTTCGATCATTTCCATTCCCCGGCGGAGCAGTTCTTCATCGGCTGTGCCTTCCTGCGCCCAGCCGATCAAAACCCGATCCAGGCCAATTCCCTCGGAGCGTCCGTATTTCTCGTCTTCCAAATCGGCGTCATGAATGGTCTGTGCAATGACCGCCACCTTTGAATCACGAATAGCGAACTCCTTACGCAAGGTTTCGAAGGTGCAGTCTTCGCCGCGATGTCCGAAACCGCCGGCCTGAAACATGTCAAAGGGCACTGCGTTCGGAACTTTGCGCGGGTCATCGGCAAAGGCGAATCGTGCGCGTGCGTCGATGAACTTGCGGATCAGCCAAGCCGATGAAACCCGATCGATGCCGGGCCTTGGCCGGGTTACCCAAGTCCGATTGAGATATTCTTTTCTTTTTTTGCCAGCTGCGCTCGGAATGGTTTGCGCAAGTCCGTCGACGTTATTCAGTAAGCTTTCGACCCTGCTGCGTAGCGGGTTATTAAAGAAATCGATGTTGACGATATGTTGAAAGCGCCTTCGCAGTCGTACCAGATCTGCCGAATTGGCCTTAACTGATTTTGTCCTGAGCTTGCGCTGTAGTTCTTGGTAGTCGCGGGACCTTGCTTCCCTGAACCTCTGACGCAATAGTGCGACGGGCTGGTCGTCAATATCATTCACCTTCACGACGGATGCATTGCCTTTGTATTTTCGAATAGCAGCAGCAAGCCATTCAAAGTGCTCTTGATTTGTCGCGGTGTTAGGCAACAAATATCCAGAGCTAGGCAGAGCAAGGACGCCGTATTGCTTCAGTTTGCGCCACACTTCCACACGGCGACTCGCCTGCTTTGCAGGCAGACTGAACATCAGTAGTAGCCATGGCACATCATGTTTGCTTGGCGCTTTGCCTAAAGCCTGTTTCGCTGGTACTACCATTCCTGCAAATGATATAGATGTAACAACGCGCTCGCAACCAAACAGGCATGGCACTTCATTGCTTTTGCAAAAGTCTGGAGTTCAAATTCGGGACAGGGAGGACAATCTGATCCGATGCTGCCGGGTTGTTATGATGCCAGGAGTATTGTCGTATCGCAGGCCAGGCTGGTGCTGATGGTATCCCTTCGAGGCCCGGGCTCGGTGGCGAGCCTTTCTGATTGCAGAGCTACATGGTAGTAGCGTGTCGCACCTTATAAACCATCCTGCCAAGCTCTTCGCGGGTAATCCGGTAATCCTGATCTTCTCATTAGATCTATTCTTCGGCTTACCGCGTGTTTTCTGCTGTCCCGCGAAATCCATTCAAGTAAAACGCGCACCTTTATAGCGGCATCTCACCTAGGGATGCAGCGTTTTCCTTACGAAGTTCCGGTGTTTGGTTCGCTAGGGATTCTCCTCCTGGCGTGGTGCGGAGCCTTGCTTGCCCGCAAGATCATCGAGGCGCGCGACATCTCCCCCAAAGAGCACTACCGGCTTTATCGCCTGGTGAACACTACCATCACCGTACTCACAATCGCGGCGCTGATCGTGGTTTGGGCCAGTAAGCTCCAATTTAAGGGACAGTTCTGGGGACTTATCGGAGCTGGTCTGGCGATCTCGCTGCGGGAGCCATTGCTCAGCATCGCCGGACGCATCGCCATTTTTGCCGGCCACATGTACTCCGGTGGCGATCGCATCGAGATCAATAAACTGAGTGGCGATGTGATTGACGTCGGCTTCTTCTACACGCGCATGATGGAGATTGGCAACTGGATCAGCGGCGATCAATACAGTGGACGCACGATTCAGTTTGCCAACGCGCAGGTCTTCGGTACTCCCGTCTTCAATTACACGCGAACCTTCGGCTATATCTGGGACGAGATTCGCATTCCGGTGACTTATGCCAGCAATGTGAAAGCAATCTCCAAAATCCTGAAAGCGGTCGGACGAGAGTACACACGCGAGTTTCTGCAGGGTGCGCACAAGAAGATCGAGAATATGCAGCGCTATTTCATGGTGCCGCGTTTCGAACTGGAACCCGATGTCTATATCGGAGTGACTGACAACTACATCGAAGTGACGTTGCGCTACATCGTCGATCCCAAGCAGCGCCGCAAGGCCAGCAGCTTCATCTACGCCGAAGCTTTCCGTCAGCTCCGGGAACGCAAAGACATCGAAATCGGGTCGGAGACGATGGATCTCACCGTGCATCCGCCGGATGAGGAAGCCAAAGGCGATGCAGCAACCCGTGCCGCCGATAATCCCACCGAAGCCGTCGGCAAACCAAGAGAAATGAAAGACACGACCAGTGAGACAGAGCAGAAAGTAATCGGCGATCCTGAAAGGGAACCTGGCAAAGCGGCGTAAGCCGCAACGTGGATCCGGCAGCCCAGATTTAAGGGCCGTCTATTGTGGGAAGCTCATGTCTTTGAGCAAGTCCTGAAAACGCGGATCGTTGCGGAGAGAGTCAAATCGTGGATCGGTTTTTATTACCGGCATTTCATACGAGCGCTCTCTCAAGCCTTTATTCAACCAGTCAAAAGCTCGATCTTTATCCCCCATCCCGATGTAAACGATGGCGAAGTGCGGAGGTGGAACGTGTTTCGTGGCGGACATTCTTCGCAATTGTTCGAGGATCGCCAAGGCGTCCGCTCGTCGTCCGGCAACTCCGTAGGCATATCCGAGCCTGGACAACGCCACCGATATCCGCACTCCTCGGTCTCTTGAAAACTGCAGAGATTTCTCAAGCTCATTGATCGCTTCCTCATGCCGTCCCACTGCCGCGTAGGTTAGTCCGAGCCATTGATAGGCCGCCGGATATGTGCGGTCGAGCTCAAGCGCCTCTTTTGATCGATTAACTGCTTCCTCATATCGGCGAGCTTGATAGAGTCCCATTGCGAAGAACGCAGCCATATGGGCAGATGCAGGAGCCACCTCCTGGGCGCGCCTCATTTCGGAGAGTCCCTCGTCGAATCGGCCTTCCCAAACCAGTTCGCAGCCGTACCATAAATGAGCAGTTTCAGAATTGGGGTTGAGCTGCAGTGCGCGCTTGAAACTCGCCTCAGCTCCAGTCCAATCCCAGTCATATACCATGTTTGCCCACCCTAATGAAGTGTGCGCTTCAGCAACATTGCCGTCGAGCTCGAGCGCCCTCAGGGCTGCAGCCTTGGCAGTAGAGATCGCTTGGTGGGCAGGAGCTGCATTCTGCGGCTCAAATAAGTCATACGTCTCCGCCAAGCCGGCATAAGCTTGAGCGTACTCCGGCTCTAAGTTGATGGCCTCTTTGAAGCTTGCTGCCGCCTTCTCGACCTGCAAGCTATTGAAGTAATAACGACCTTTAAGATAAGACTCGTAGCTCTTTGGGTCGAGCGAACGGCTGTGCTCTCGCTGGAATGATTGGTAAGAAGACGTGACCGCAACTTTCACCTGGCGCGCAACCGCATCGGCCAGTTCGTCCTGGAGAGTGAGCACATCATGAAGATCGCGTTCATAAGTGTCCGCCCATAGATGAGTATCACTGGGACCATGAAGCAACTGGATGGTGATACGTACCCGATCTCCAGAGCGCAGCACTGTGCCTTCCATGATGCCATCTACGTTCAGTTCACGCGCAATGGCGGGCAATTGCTTGTTCGTCCTCTTGTATCGCATGACTGAGGTGCGCGAGATCACCGTTAACCCAGGAATCTTCGAGATACTCGTTATCAACTCGTCGGTCATGCCGTCGGCGAAATACTCTTGCTCGGAATCGCCGGAGAGATTCGCGAAGGGCAGGACAGCGATTGACCTGATCTGAACAGATGACGGACGCTCCAGCCGTCGACTGGAGCGCGACACCACCGAATAGAGCGCAATGGCGAGAATCGCAGCGGCAGCCAGTGCGCCGAACCACCAGCGAGGGTTGATCCTGACCTTGGCTACGGTATTGGGAGGTTGATCCGGTAGGTTTGCTGGTTTTGTGTCGCTGGTTACAACGGAGGCACTGTTTCCGTTCGATACGTGACTTACCGGAGCAATGAATCGGTATCCACTGCGTGGAATAGTTTCAATGTAACGTGGTGTGTCGGCTGAATCCCCCAGCCGCTCGCGCAGACGTTTTACTGCGGCATTGACTCCGTTCTCGAACTCGACAAAAGTGTCGCCGGGCCAGAGCCGACTCTGAAGGTCCTCACGGCGTATGACTTCGCCGGGACGTTCGAGCAAAAGTGTGAGCACCTCGGCCGGCTGGCCCATAAGCTGAACACGCAAACCGTGCTTTCGCAGCTCACGAGTATTGGGATCGAACTCAAAAGGCCCGAAGCGAAATATGTTCTTGCATCGGGTTACAGCCTGCATCTGCTTCAGCCTGGAAAAAGATGCGGAGCAGCATACCACGTAATGTACCCAAATTGGGTTGACAGCTATTGGGCTAAGTATCAGATACAGCAAAGACTTATCACGTCACCCAAATAGCCGGAACAAATCATCTTGTTTCCATTGAGGTCTTTGGAATTGAGCGGGAAGCTGTGCGGCACATGAGCTAGTGCACTCGCGTCCTGTGCTTATCCGGTGCGCTGCCCCAGAAAAGGAGAATATAAGATGAGGACTTGTCTATTGGTGATCGTGTTGTCGGTCGCTCTCTTCCTGGTGAGCCCACTTGGAGCCACAGCGCAACGCTACTCAGCCTGGTCGACGCCCACAGTATTCGATGAGGTTAATACCAGCAGCGCCCTCGAGTTCGCAAGCGCGATCTCGAAGGATGACTTAAGCTTCTACTTTCAACGAGGCGACGTCACAAAGAGCGGCGAGGACATATGGGTCGTCCATCGCGACCGCAAAGACGCGCCGTGGGGCACACCGGAAAAGCTGCCGGATACTGTGAACTCGGCCTACAACGACCGTGGGGCGTTCGTCTCCTCCGACGGGCACTGGCTTTACTTCGCCAGTGATCGCCCGGGCGGACGAGGTGGATTCGACCTCATGGTGTCATACCGGCAGCACACGCATGACGACTCCGCATGGGAACCCGCCCGCAACCTCGATGACCTTGGGTCACCCATAAATACAAAAGGATTCGATTCAGGTCCGGCGCTCTTCGACGACGAGGAGTCAGGTCTGACTTACATGTACTTTGTCAGCAATCCGGCAGGGAATCAAAACAATGGAGTCGACATATATGCGAGCGTTCGAAATCCGGATGGCTCGTTCGAAAGCCCAATCAAGGTACAGGAGCTGAGCGACCCATTGTGGAACGAAGGACGCCCGTATCTCCGCCGCGACGGGCTGGAGATCTTCTTCCAGTCAAATCGGCCCGGCTCGGTCGGTCAGAGTCAGGATCTCTGGACCTCGACACGAGCGGCAACTCACGATCCCTGGTCAACGCCGATACCCGTGGACGAACTCAACACAGCCGCCGGGGACGTAACGCCAGCTCTATCCTGGGATGGCTTGACGTTATATTTCGCGAGACGACTGAGTGCGGCCACCGACGCGCAGATTCTCTTCTCCCGAAGAGAGAAAGTGCACGGAAGTCGTGGTAACTAAGTTTGAACAAATGCGCTTGGGCCGCAGCGTGCCGCGTGCCGCATCCTTCCGCGATTTTGAGGCTGTTACGAAACTCGAAATTCCTCTTTTGAAACCACAACATATTGCGCTTCGCCTGGACCGCGACCACCATAGGTAACAAAATTATTGAGTTTCGTAACAGCCTCGATTTTCGGAAGGGTGCGCATCTCAGCGGATGCCGACGGGTACGATGAACTCCTGTGGTTCACGAGAGGCTTTTGCAAAAACCGGGGGAAGAGGATCGCCGTGCTCTATGCACGATTCGACGATCTTGCGTGCCAGCCCCTGAGCTATTTCGACTGCTTCGGTCACGCTGCGTCCTTCCGCAACCAGACCAGGAATATCGCTGCTGGTCGCCAGGTATCCCCCCTCTTTCAACGGCTCAACCCGCAGGCGGATCGCGACCTCGTCTACTTCTGTGATGTGTTGCTGGATCTTGCGCGGAGCTTTGCGTTTAACTGGCATCGTGTTGGCGTTGCCGAATTTTACGCCACCGGATAAGGAAGCCAAAGGGTGATGCCACCTGCGCAGCCGACAATCCGACCGAAGCCATCGGCAAACCAAAAGAGATGAAAGATACGACCAGTCGGTCTGAGCACAAGGTAATCGGCAATCCCGAAAAGGAACCAGGCAAAGCGGCGTGAGCCGCAAACGTGGATCCGTACCGCCCACGGTGGGGTTTCGATTTCAATTTGCGATTTCGTGATTTCGCGATTTCCAAATCAGCAATCATGAAATCACCACATAACAGAATAGCCCAAACCCGGGCGGCAGGGTGCAGGTTGGCGGCAAACACCCCACTACAGCAATTCGCAGATTTAGGGGCAGCCCCTCGGGGAAAACCTCCATCTGGAATATGCAGCCGGGAATTATTTCCGTTCTCGGACCTGCCCGCTATTCCATGCGTTCGAAAAAGGGGGTCTTATGCGCAAGGCATTCTGCACGTTCTGTTTTCTGCTGATTTCAGTACTTCCGTGTCTCGGCGCAGAGAGTGATGCGCTGGCAATTTCTCAGAACATCCAGTCACTGCACGTGCCTTACGGGACCATTCTCGATCCGCGGTTCGCCTCTGCAGATCCAAGCTCCCCAGCCTACAACACAGTTTCGAGCTACACCCGTTGCCGCGATTCGGCGATCTGGAGTGGCCACTACCTGGCGGCGGAGGCGTTCCGTTACCAGGTAACCGGTTCATCCGACAATCTGCGGCGAGCGTTAGCCGGCATCCAGTCGCTGAGAGAGATAACGGGAACGGATGTCTTGGCGCGATGCCTGTTTCCGGCAGACTCGCCGTATGCTGCAGATTTAGCCGCCGAAAACCAGGATCTCGGGATCTATGACGGTACCGTTTCGGGACAGAGCTACAAATGGGTTGGTAACACTTCCCGCGATCAGTACTCGGGAGTGTTTTTTGGGTTGGGCATCGCCTATGACATGGTGGACGACGATTCCGTCCGGTCGAACGTGAGTAGTGAAGTCACTCGCCTTCTCAATAATCTCATCGCGAACCACTGGTCAGTGGTGATGCCAAACGGCACCATCAGCACTTCGTTTTTGAGTCATCCCGACCAGATCTTGAGCTTCCTTCAAGTCGGTCGTCATGTAAATCCCCCGCGATTCGAGCTTACCTATCAGGCCTACCGCGCGGCGCTCTCGGCTTTCGTGGCTCTGCCCATTCTTTATGACTGCGGCGATGACCATAACCATTACTTCAAGTTCAATCTCGACAGCATCAATCTCTATAACCTGATCCGACTCGAAGAGAGGACTTCGCCCTTCCTGCGAAGCTATCTGACAGCCTATTCGGTGCTCTGGAATACAACGCAGACCCATCAGAATGCGCACTTCAACATGATCAATCGCGCAATCCAGGGCGAGGACCTGGTGCGCGATCAGCAGACCGTGCAACTCTTGAACCAGTGGCTGCAGCGTCCGCGGCGCGACGCCTGGGTAGACCTAACCTCTCAATATCCGGCATGCGGCCAAACGGATCGTGCATGCGTCATTATTCCCGTGCCGCAGCGTCCCAATACGGACTTTCTCTGGCAACGAAGTCCGCGGCTGCTATACGGTGGCGGCGATGGCACGATTGAGACTGCAGCCATCGATTACATCCTGTCGTACTGGATGGCCAGGTATTACAAGATTAGCGGCATGGATTGATCAGTACCGGCGGCGATACGCCGCTGGTTCCGTGAGCTTCTCGTCATGTGCTCGCGCGTCCCTCGAGCGTTCAGCGCTGGTGAGAGGCGCCGTCGGATTCATTTGCTGTTCGCGTGTCCATCGCGATCCAGTTCACCTCCCGGGTCTTGCCGCCATTATCTGAGAAGGATTGTTCAAAACGGCAGGTCGGCGAACTCAAGATGAGAGCAGCGAGGAAGACAATCGTGTGTCGAATGGGCAGCCTCCGCTGGCGTTCTTTGTGCTGACTTCGAATCTGCACTGTTCAAGCATGCAGCGGACAGACTGCTCTCGGGAAGCGCCACTTGTTTGGAGAAAGCCGATACCACCGAAACTCTAAAATGGGTGCGCATTGCTGGACAACAGAACATTTGAGGCAAGCCGAAGCACCACCCGCTACCGCAGGTGGTTCTGCTCAGTCGGAGCGTTCTTCGCAGCAAAAAGAGCCTTCCTGATCTGGGAACTGATCAAGCTGCTTCTTTTGTCACAGCTTCATCGGTCACGGCAGGCGGTCCGGCAAGCAGCGCTGCTGCAACTCCGGCGACCAGCACTCCCCATCCGATCCAGCGGCGATTGAGGTTGAGAGTCGATTGCCAGCTCCGGTTGTGCGCGCGATGATCAAATTCTCCGTGAGCACCTGAATCGCCAGGCAGCGGCTTCCAGAGATTGTTGGGGCGATTCGGATCGGCAGGGCCATCATATTGTTGCGAGTCGTATCCGGTCTTGCCGAGGTACTCGTCGAGCAGTCCGGGAATGAATTTTTGCACCTGGATGGCGGCGACCGTCGAGGCGCCAACCCAGAGTTCTCGGCGGGGATGAGTGGCCGCATGGACGATCGCTTTGGCTGCCACTTCCGGCTGAAAGATGGGCGGAACAGGCTGCGGTTTGCGCGGCAAACGGCTCTTAACCCAGCTAAATTGCGGCGTATTGAGCGCCGGAAGGTGCACTGCAGTGATCCGAACTCTGCTTTTTATGTGCTCTAGCTCGCACCGAATGGAGTCGGTGAAGCCCACAATAGCGTGTTTAGCGCCGCAATAAGCCGACTGCAAAGGGATACTTCGGTACGCCAAAGCCGATCCAACCTGCACAATTGTGCCGCGATTGCGCGACTGCATGCGTCGCAAAGCCGACATTGTGCCGTACACATAGCCCAAATAAGTGACGTCGGTGACGCGTTTAAACTCCGCGGCAGTCATTTTTGTGAACGGCGAAAAGACCGAAACCATGGCCACATTGGCCCAAACGTCGATCGGTCCGAGCTCTTGTTCGGTGCTGGTAGCCGCATTTTCGACGGCTTCAGCGTCGGAAATGTCGATTGGAAGGACCAAAGCGCGGCGTCCAAAGGCTTCAATTTCGCGCTTTGCTGCCTCTAAACCGTCGATTCCACGTGCAATCAGAGCGACATCAGCGCCTTTTTTTGCGAATAAACGAGCGGTAGAACGACCAACTCCAGCGGATGCTCCGGTAACAACGACTACTTTAGGGAATCCCATTTCGGCTCCATAGGCGGAATAAAGCACCACTAAAGAGGTTAGAAGAGGTCGGTTGAGGAGGTGGATGTCATCGACTCGATGATCTTCCTCCTAACTTGTTGCACCTGGGAGTGTTGCCGAATTACCTTGAATTTACCTCCGCCGGAGCGCCTGTGCATTGTGCTTACGCCCCAAAGTGCCTCAAATAGGTCGCAAAGCAGGGCTGGGAATGCCCGAAAGGTTCGTTGTGGAGACCTCAAAATGTCAGAATTGCAGCTCAGAATCGTCGCATCGCAGGTCGAGAAGTTTCGCGAAGCGGCCAGAATCCAGCAGAGTTTCATCACCAAAGCTGAAAAGAAAGCGCTTCTTTGGTGCGCAGAACGTATGCCAAATGCGCTTAATTCGGACCATTTAACCATATTAGGAGCCGCCGGAATGCTGTTAGCCGGCGCCTCTTACGCGTTGTCTCGCTTTAATCGCTACGCTTTGCTACTGGCCTGCTTCTTCTTGGCGGTGAATTGGTTCGGCGACAGTCTCGACGGAACACTTGCGCGATACCGCAACCAGCAGCGTCCGCGGTATGGATTTTACGTAGACCACGTAATCGATTGCTTCGGAGTAAGCGCGCTTCTGGCTGGAATGGGGCTCTCGGGATACATGAATCCGCTGATCGCGGTGTGGATGCTGGTTGCTTATCTGCTGCTTTCATCCGAAATTTTTCTTGCCACTTACGCCCTTGCTCAGTTCGAGATGTCGTACTTCTGCTTTGGCCCGACAGAATTGCGTATCTTGTTGTGTACTGGCAACTTATATGTATTCTTTCATCCTGTAGTTCATCCCTTTGGATTGCCTTTAAGTCTGTGGGATTTCGGCGCTGTCCTGGGTTCGATCGGGATGACAGCAATCGCGATTTTCGCGTTTATCCGACACACTCGGACTCTCTACGAACTGGAGCGACTGTAATGAGTGCCGGTAAACGACGGCAGCTGCGACGCTGGGGAGTGTTTAATGCGGTTGGAATTTTGGGGTTTGTCCTACAACTTGCAGTTCTTTTAGCGCTAAAACGAGGATTATCAACGAATTATCTGACCGCGACGGCAATCGCAGTGGAGGCTGCGGTTCTGCATAATTTCGTGTGGCACGAACACCTGACGTGGGCTGATGTAGTCGCTCCTTTTCGCCATGGTGTGTGGACGAGATTGCTGCGATTTCATATTGCTAACGGACTTATCTCGATTTTGGGCAATCTCGGGTTCACATGGGTGCTGGTTGAGGGTCTGCGATGGCCTTATCTGGCAGCAAACGTTGCCAGTGTGCTGATTTGTTCATTGGTCAACTTCTTCGCTAGCGATCGATTTGTCTTCCAGCCACTTGGAGAAGTCAGCGCCGGGCATCGCTTTTCGGTTGGCGGCGGTGTCGATAATGCCCGGAAGGACGCAATTTGCGCGCACACCGGTGCCTCTGAGATCGGCTGCCAAGGAGTCAATCATGGCGACGGCAGTGGCCTTGGACGCGGCATATGCAGCCGTTCCGGCTGCATGATCGAGTGCTGAGCGAGAGGCGATGTTGACGACCACTCCGCTCCCTTGTTTCAGCATCAGCGGCACTGCGGTGCGCAATAACAGTTAGCCGGAGCGCAGATTGCGCGCCAGCATCTGGTCAAAGACCTGTGCCTCCGCGGTTGAAGGCGTCGCCGGCGGATGGTTGTGCATGATCAGGGCGAAGACGGCTGTGGTTGCGGGAGTTACGCGGTCGGGATTGTCATCTCCGGAGCGGCCATCCTCCAGCACCGAACCTGCCTCAGCACCGAAGCTAGTTCGGTGCTACCACGAGTCAAGATTTCGAGTCAACGTGAAATTTCATTTTGGAACTCGCGCGGCTGTGGGAGAGTGCTTGCCGCAACCATCCGACGCTGGCGCGAGCAACGGATGCGAATTTCAGAATTCACTGCTTATTCACTGTTATTCACTGTTCTTTGTGGCGGGGAAAAATCGCGAACTTCCGTAATCCCTTCGCGGGCAGGCGGTTGCGCGGAATCGTCCGTTGCTCGCCGCCCTTTTGTGAAAAAATTCGCTGTTAAATTCGCTGATAAATTCGCTGTTCCGTGCACAGCAGTGAATTAGGCCAGGTTCATGCTGAATCCGTTGCTCTACCTGGAATGATGCCGGCGATGATCGAACGGTACGGCTGGCTAAGACTCGCCTAAAAGAAATGGTGGAGAGGAGAGCTGCCGATCAGCGCTCATGACGAGTCGCTTTAGCTATGGAATGAAACATTATCGCGGAATTTTTTAAAGGTGATTAAGTTCGGTAATCCCAATCGTGATTACCAGTCAAAAGCCAGGCGCAGGGTTGTCTGTAGATCGCAATCTTCTGCAGTGCGGGCATTGATTCTTGCGCCACGGCGTCTTGATCAGCCGATCACGACGCGTGTCATGATTGCGCTCTGGTTGGCTTTTAAGTTGGGGTGAGTCGCGCGATCATGAATGTGCAAAGTGTTGCACATGCCGAAGGTGCATCACAAGAACATGGCGGCATACTTTGACTTCCACTTATTCAAGTGACATCGCAAGGTTACCATTTTGTTAAGTTTTACCCCTTGACTTGTATTTCAGCTTTGCACCAAAATGCGGGGTTTCTGGGCGCGCCGCGTCAACTTTGCAAAGCTCGCCAGTCCGTTCCCCAAAAGCGGTTGCCGAATCCATAGCTTAAGACCGAGCAGCACTCGTCGCCTATTTAAGTAGGTCAAAGCTAAGTCAGAATCCGATCCAACAGGACCAAAACGGGATTCCAAGAGCAGTACTCATGTACGAACGAGTCGCCTTCCGGTTCTCACCATTGATTCGTGCGGAGGTCCGCCCGCGTGTGCAAGGCAAGTTTATTTGGATTGGAGACGAGAAGTTATACGTCCGCGGTGTGACTTACGGAACATTTCGCCCCGATGAAACTGGAAATCAGTATCACAATTTAGAAAGAGTTCAGAGCGATTTTGCGTTGATGTCGGCGAATGGCATCAACGCTGTCCGGGTCTATAACACGCCGCCATGCTCGTTACTCAACATAGCTCAACAGCATCATCTTCGTGTTGTTATCGACCTTTCCGCCGATCAATACATTGGCTTTCTTTCGGACCGAAACGGCGCGCCAGATATTGCCGAGATCTTTCGTGAGGAGGTGCGTTCCTACGCTGGGCATCCAGCCATTCTTGCCTACTCGCTGGGAAATGAAATTCCAGCAGCGATCGTGCGGTGGCACGGGCGCCATAGAGTGGAGAGATACCTCCAAAAACTTTATCAGGTCGTAAAGGCCGAAGATCCAGCCGGCATTGTTACATACGTCAACTATCCCTCTACTGAATATCTGCAGTTACCCTTCCTGGATTTTTTCTGCTTCAACGTTTACCTCGAATCGCAGGAGCAATTCGCGGCCTATTTGGGTCGGTTACAGAACATCGCGGGTGACGCTCCCCTGCTTATGGGGGAGATTGGCTTGGATAGCTTTCGCAATGGCAAAGAGACCCAAGCACGCGTACTCGATTGGGAAATTCGTACAGCCTTCGAAGCCGGCTGCGCTGGCGTCTTCGTTTACTCCTGGACGGATGAATGGTTTAGAGGCGGTGCCGAAGCTGAGGATTGGGAGTTCGGTCTCACCGGCCGTGACAGGTCGCCGAAGCCCGCTTTAGCGGCTGTGCGCGAAGCGTTCTCTCAAAGTCCATTTTCGCCAGACGTATCCTTGCCTCACATATCAGTAGTGGTCTGTACTTACAACGGGTCGCGCACCATCCGGGAGTGCTGTGAAGGTTTAAGGAGGGTCGATTATCCAAACTTTGAAGTGATCGTCGTAGATGACGGCTCGGTGGATGATTCGGCAGCCCTGGCTCGCGAGTATGGCTTTCGCGTGATCAGCACTCCGAATCGCGGGCTGAGCAGTGCGCGAAATACCGGATTGCAAGCGGCCCGCGGGGAAATTGTCGCCTATCTCGATGACGATGCTTATCCAGATCCTCAGTGGCTCTCATACCTTGCGCGCACTTTCATGTCCACCGATTTCGCGGCTGTCGGAGGACCAAACATCGCGCCAACTGGCACTCGGTTAATCGCGGAGTGCATTGCCAATGCGCCTGGAGGTCCGGTGCATGTCCTTATTTCCGACAGTGAGGCAGAACACATTCCCGGATGCAACATGGCATTCCGCAAGTCCGAGTTGGTGGCAATTGGCGGATTCGATTCCCAGTTCAGAGTTGCCGGCGATGACGTCGATGTGTGCTGGCGTTTGAAGCAAAGCGGCCGAAAACTGGGATTCTGTCCAGCAGCCATGGTGTGGCATCACCGACGCGGCTCAGTGCGCGCATATTGGAAACAGCAGCGAGGATATGGGAAAGCCGAAGCGTTGCTGGAAGCCAAGTGGCCGGATAAATACAACACAGCCGGACACGTGAGCTGGAGTGGGCGAGTCTATGGTAACGGCCATGTACACGGGCTCTTGCGAAGAACACGAATTTATCAGG
This sequence comes from Acidobacteriota bacterium, assembly GCA_003225175.1. Classification (NCBI taxonomy): domain Bacteria; kingdom Pseudomonadati; phylum Acidobacteriota; species Acidobacteriota bacterium. The sequence goes on along the minus strand of QIBA01000061.1, from coordinate 29,316 downwards.
GCGTGTGGGGCAGCGCGCCATTTCAATCCATTTACCAGCCGGCACACGGCACGCTTTCAGCGCTGCCGCTAATGCCCGAGTGGTATTTGCTGATTCCAGGTTTTGCTGCATTATCTGGTATCGGTAAACTCTGGAACCCTCTGCTGTTCGCGCTGCCTTTTCTTGCCCTCGCAGTTGCTATACCGGTACTCCAGTCGTATTTGAGCGCGGCACGGACTAAGATCACGCGCGCCGCTCGACCTGGAATTCCTCAGATGAGACTCCGTGTGTTGATTACTTTTCTGCACGTGCTCCAGCCGGCGGCCCGCCTCTATGGACGGCTTGGTTGCGGACTGACTTTATGGCGAAGGCGTGGTCCATCCGTCATGGCATTTCCGTGGCCGCGCAATTTCCGAATTTGGAACGAGCATTGGCGCGCTCCCAACGAAAGACTGCAATCCATCAAATCAGGTCTGCGGGCAGATGGAGCGTGCGTACTCCCAGGTGGTGACTTCGACCGCTGGGACCTCGAAGTACGGCCAAATCTCCTCGGCGCGGCCCGCTTACGGATGGCGGTGGAAGAACACGGAATGGGACGGCAATTGGTCAGATTTCGTGTATGGCCCAAGCCTTCGGCCGGAGCAATTGCGCTCGTTGTTTTATTTTGCGGTTTTTCCACGGGCGCGGCATTGCATCGAGCGTGGGCAGGTGCGGCCATCCTCGCCGCAATGGCAATGATTGTTGCCGCACGAGGACTTCAAGAATGTGCGGCTGCAACCGGGGCCCTCTTGAGCCCAGTTGTGGCTGAAGAGCGGGCGGCGAGAGCTGCGGCGGTTCCCAACCTGAAACTCGCAGAAATAGTGCCGGCAACCGGCAAGCTTCGAGTCAGGCCTGCAACAACTGTTCCTGGTGAAACAGCCGCGGCGAAGAAATCGCTTCGCCAAGGGGCAGGGTAACACCATGTTCCGTTTCCATTCATGCGTGGGCGTTTTAGCTGCGATGCTGATCTTTTCCAAGATTGTCGTCGGCCAAGCGAGTCTGACTATTACCGGCGTCATCGAAGATGGCAGCGGGGCCACTATTGCGGGCGCGAAGGTGAGCCTAATCCGACAAGACACCAATGAGATAAAAAAGAGTACTTCCGGAGAGGATGGAACCTTCAGTCTCAACGACGTCTCTCAGGGCGACTACGTCTTGAAAGTGGAGATGAAGGGTTTCGAGGCTTATCAAAAGTCCGTTTCAGTCGGCTCCCAAACGTGGAAGCCGCTGAAGATAACTCTAAAAATCGAAGCAGCAAAAGAACAAGTCAACGTCAATGCCGACAGCGCGGATGAACTCTCGACATCTGACAGCGATGCGGCTACGACGAGAGTGGATGATGATTTGCTTCGTAAGCTCCCAACACTCTCCGACGACGTTCTGCCACTGATTGAGAAATTCGCGTCGCCGCCCGCGCAGGGAACTGAGGGGCTCTCCATCATCATCGATGGAGTAGAAGGGAACTCGATCGATCTGCCGGCCTCGGCGATCAGAAAAATTAGGATTGACCGTAATCCTTACTCCGCTCTGTTCCAGCATCCTGGAAAAGCGAAGGTCGAAGTCACTACCGAACATGGACACAGAAAGCGTTACGACGGCGGTCTGGCCATGTATGACAGGAACTCTCTTTTCGACGCGCGGAATGCCTTTGCGAAATTTGCCCCGGATTTGGATCGCAGACTCGTACAGGCCAATCTTGGTGGGCCGCTCCTCGGGAAATCTTCCTCCTTCTATATCTCTGCTGAGCGCTCGATGTTGGACCAGGACGCGATTGTCAATGCCGTAACACTTGCGGGTCCACTCGTTGCGAATGTTCCCACGACTCAGCATCGAGACAACATTTTCGCCCGCATGCAATGGTGGGTTAGCCCGCTTCACACTCTTTACGCTACCTACACTTTTACAGATCATACGTATCACAACAAGACTGTCGGAGGTTTTAATTTACCTGAACAGGGAGTACATGACGGACGCCAGAAACATAGCGTAACCCTGGATTACAGCGCGATGATTCCGGCGAACTTGCGCAACGATCTCCGGTTCAGTTTCACGCATGACAATGACCAGATTGGGAATGCGGCTGCTAATCCCGCCGTCATCGTCAATGACGCGTTTACCGCGGGACCGTCTCAAGTATTTACCCACGATGACAGGCGCAACTTCGATCTTCAGGACACCGTTTACTACGGTCACGGCAAACACGTAGCTACATTCGGTGCGAGACTTCGGACAAATCTCATCGATGCATTTGATGCATCGAACTTCGGAGGAAGCTTCGAGTTCGCTAGCCTTGGAGAGTATGCGGCTGGCAATCCTTTTCTGTTCCATATTGTTCGAGGCGATCCGAATATCGGATTCAGCGTGCTTGTGGCTAACGGGTTTGTTCAGGATGAAGTACAAGCAACACCCCAACTTACGCTTACCTTTGGACTGCGCTATGACTGGCAATCTACGATCGACAACCGCAATAATTTTGCTCCCCGATTTGCGTTCGCTTTCAGTCCAGGAAAGAGTAAGAAGACCGTTATTCGTGGCGGAGCGGGAATTTTCTACGATAACTTACCGGGGTCGGCCACTGAGCAGTCGCTGCTCTATGACGGCGCTCGACTGCGTGAACTAGTGATCTCGAATCCCTCGTTCCCGAACCCATTTTTGACAGGTGAAACAATTACGCCAGCACCGAGTATCATCCGTGTTGCGCCGGATCTACAGGCTCCTTACCTGTCGCAGACAAGTGTTGGTGTTGAGCAAGAGCTCTGGCATAAGAACTCGCTCACCGTGGAATACTCCTTCCTCCATGGAACGCATCTTTTTCGTTCGCGCAACATTAACGCGCCGTTCCCGCAGACAGAAGTGCGCCCAGACCCGAACTTTCTGAATATCAATCAGGTCGAGTCGAGCGCTTTCGAGCGCAGCCACTCCCTGACCGTCACCTTCCGCGGACGATTGGGAAAGTTCTTTGAACCCTACGCTCAGTATGTCTTCTCTAACACCACGAACAACACCGACGGGATTTTTTCATTGCCAGCCAACAGCTACGACTTGCGACCGGAAATCGGACCAGCAGATTTCGATTGGAGGCATCGCTTCAACCTCATGGGAGCAGTAACGCTGCCGTGGGCGTGCCGGCTTGGATTAGTACTTTCGGCGATGAGTGCCGCGCCATTCAACATCACAACGGGATTTGACAATAACGGCGATACGGTGGCGAATGATCGTCCAGCTGGCGTGACTCGCAACACCGGACGCGGACCCGGAAGCACACAACTTGATCTGCGTTTTACCAAGAGTTTCAGTGTTCCGCTGCTGTGGGGCGAGCAGCGTGCAAAGCTCAAACGGAACAGCCTTGAATTCAGTGTGGATGCATTTAACGCGATCAACCACACCAACATCAACGGCATTGTGGGAGTGTTGAGCTCGCCTTTCTTCGGCCGCGCCAATTCGGCACTGGAAGCGAGGACCATTCAGTTGTCGGTTAGATACATTTTTCGGCGATAGTCCAACCGGCTATCGGTTTCGAGTTTCTAATGAGTCCAGAGGAGCGCACATATCGACCATCCGCCGGAAAACCGGCGCAGTTCGTCAGAACCAATCGCGTGTCTTCCAATATTTGGCGCCTGTGGCTTGAGATGCGGCCCTACTCCGGTCATTTGGCGGTTCTGTTTTTAGTGAGTTTGCTCGGAGCTCCACTGGCGCTGCTGGTCCCCCTGCCCCTGAAGATTGCAGTCGACAATGTGATTGGCTCGCGTCCCCTGCCGCATTTCCTCACGGCGCTGCTGCCCTCGTCCGTAAAAGGTTCGGCGCACTCTTTGCTGTTTTTGGCCATCGTCCTCTTGGTGACGGTTGCCTTAGCGAACCAGCTTCGGGAGTTCGGCGCCTCGTTTCTTACAGCTTATACAGGAGAAAAAATTCTTCGGCAGTTTCGCGCCAAGCTCTTCCGTCACGTGCAGCGACTGTCGTTGTCATATCACGATACTCAGGGTACTGCCGATTCCCTTTACCGGATTCAGTACGACGCCACGGCCTTACAAAATATCGTCGTCATCGGAATTGTGCCGTTTTTCTCGTCAGCTATCACGCTGATTGCCATGATTTACGTCACAGCGCGCATCAGTTGGAAATTTGCGCTAGTTGGGTTGGCAATTTCACCACTAGTGTTAGTGGCTTCGAGCTTCTACCGGCGAAGAATGCGGAGACAATCGCGAAAAGTCAGGAACATCGAGAGTTCTGCCTTATCTGTGGTGCAAGAAGTGTTGGGTTCGGTTCGAGTGGTGAGGGCATTTGGACAAGAGCAGCGTGAGCATGACCGCTTTATGCATAGATCGAACGAAGGAATGCGAGAGCGCCTTTACCAGGAAAAACTGCAGGGCAGTTATGGGATTGTGCTTGCATTCCTAACAGCAATGGGCATGGCCACTGTGCTGTACATCGGCGTGCACGATATCAAAGCGGGAGAATTGACGCTGGGCAGTCTGCTATTAGTGATGGGCTATTTGAGTCAGGTCTACGGCCCTTTGCGGACAATCGGCAAGAAAATGGCCAGCATGCAGACCTACTTTGTTGGCGCCGAGCGCGCATTCGCGCTTCTGGACGAAGCGCCCGATGTGCTCGAGCGCCCCTTCGCACGGCCACTAGTACGAACTTCAGGTGCGATGACATTTCGTCACGTATCGTTCGCTTATGACGATCGACTGGTGCTTGAAGACATATCGTTTGAGGCATACCCCGGCAGCTGCATCGGGATTATCGGAACCACCGGCGCAGGAAAAACCACACTAGTGAATTTGCTGACTCGCTTCTACGATCCCAGCCAGGGAGAAATCCTGCTCGATGGTGTGGACCTTCGCGATTATAAGGTTTCCGATTTGCGCAATCAGTTCGCAATTGTTCTTCAGGAGCCGGTGCTATTTTCAACCAGCATCGCCGAGAATATTGCGTATGCCCGTTCCAACGCTAGCCAAGCGGAGATCATGGCTGCGGCCCAGGCTGCCAATGCGCACGATTTCATTCTCGGCCTGCCACGCAGTTATGAAACAGTTGTTGGCGAACGCGGCATGCGCCTTTCCGGCGGCGAACGCCAGCGCATTTCGATTGCGCGGGCGTTCCTGAAGGACGCGCCCATTCTGATTCTGGATGAGCCAACCAGTTCCGTTGACATGAAAACCGAAGCTGCCATTTTGGACGCGTTGGAACGGCTCGCTCGCGGACGGACAACGTTTGTCATCACTCACCGGCCCAGTGCATTGCAGCAGTGCGACGTGGTTGTAAGGATCGAAAAGGGCAGGCTTGTTGGGGTTGAGCCAGGTACGCGGGCCGTGTTGCAGGTGTGAAAGCGTGATTATGAAGAAATTGCGCATTGGGTTCCTGTTGCCACATTACTCCGAGAAGAGCCGGAGCTTCATGCCCGCCGTGGTGCAGTTGCTGGCAGAATACGGCGCAATTACTGACATCATCCATCCGGTTCATGGGATGCTCGATCTCTCGCAAGTCCGCGTCGAACACGACCTGTACGTTCTGCGGCACACGAGCGGGCTCTCGCTCAGCTTGTCGGGAGCGCTCCATGAGTTGGGTGCCGTCATCGTGAATCCGTACCCGACTTCCGCGATCCTGCGCGACAAGATCATCGTTTCGCGAATCCTGCAGGCTTCGGGCATCCCTACACCTGCCACCTACGTTGCATCGCAACCTGTTCAATTGCTTCCGCTGCTCGACTCAGGGCCGCTCATCATCAAGCCGTATCAGGGGACAGGCGGCCATCACGTTCGTATCATTCGATCCCCAGCTGAGCTTTCCCAGGTGAATTGCGGCCGCGAGCCCGCGTTTGCCCAGCGCTTTCATGCCAACGATGGCGTTGATCGGAAGATCTACGCGATTGGCGGCCGACTCTATGGAGTAAAGAAGATTTTTCCCCGCCGGACTGAAGACGAAAAACGGGGAGAACCCTTCGTGCTCTCGCCCGAGTTACGTGAAATTGCCCTGCGCTGCGGTCGCGCATTCGGTCTCGACTTATACGGTGTGGATGTTATCGAGAGTGGAGGAATACCGTATGTCGTAGATATGTGCAGCATTCCGGGTTTCAAGGGTGTTCCGGATGCACCGCACTTGTTAGCGCAGTACTTCTATGCCGCCGCCGAGCGTGCTGCACGGGGAGAACTGGCGCCGCAAAGCAGTCACATGGCTGTCGCGGGGACCCATGCCAATGCCTAGACATAAGATTCTGGAAGTCTTGACCGAAGGCGTGGGAGAGCATCGAGCTGTCCAGGCTTGGCTGCAACTCCAATCGGATTCCTGGGAGCCAGGAAGTCTCGAAGTTCTGCAGCGGAGACGATACAGCACCGTTTATCGGCTCAACCACGCCACGCAGCATCGCATGGGGGTTATCGCCAAGAGATGCCGGACAGCAAGGGCGCGTCTCGAACGATTCATCCTTGGGGAACTCCTACCTCGCACGGGGATGCCCGTGCTTGCTTGCTATGGTCTGCTCGAAGACCCGGATGGGGACTTCTGCTGGCTTTTCCTCGAAGATGCCGCCGGATGTTTTTATTCTCCCCAACTTCCCGATCACCGCGCGTTGGCAGGTTATTGGCTGGCGGAAATACAGTTAACTACCGCGGCGGCTGACTTCAAATCCTTACTTCCCAATCGCGAACTCGACTATTACCTGCAATTACTGCGCAATTGCCAGGCGATAGTGCATTCCCTTTACGGCACTCCACTATCGGCCGAGGATACGGCGCTGTTTCGCAAGATCGCCATTCATCTTGATGTTTTGGAATCGCATTGGAGTGAGCTTGAAAAAATATCTGAGCTGATGCCGCCGGCGCTCGTGCATGGCGATTTCGTCATTAAGAATCTGCGTATTCGCGAAACTGATAATGGCCCTGCACTGCTGGCGTTCGACTGGGAATTCGCTGGCTGGGGCCTGCCGGCCGCTGATCTAGCTCAATCCATCGATCGCGCAGCAAGTCCTGACCTTAGCATTTACTGCTCCGTCTTAAATCGTGGGCATCCACATTTGGATTTACACGACATTGAAGCCGTCGCAGCTTGTGGCAATCTTCTCCGCCTCATTAATCAAATGAGCTGGGCAACAGCCGGGCTGGAGTTTGCGCTTCCCGCCCAACTGCTGAAGGCGATACCCACACTGCGATTTTACGAACCCGCTATGCCGAAAGCGCTAACCGCTTTGCGTTGGAGTTAACGTGATTGAGGGTTTGGAGAGAGTGCTTGAAGGTCATGATCAGCCTGGCCTGACCGAATTGCGGGGATTGCTGGAGAAGCTGCTCGGTCGCGAGGCAGACGGGCACTTCATCGAGCAGCAAACCTTGCAGCCGCGTGGTTCGCGCGTGTTCCGGCTCTGCTTTGTTGTCAAAGGTCAAACTCGCCAGCTCATAGTTAAGCGCCTGAGGCCCGAGATCGCACAACGCACTGAACTGATTGATAGACGCTGGCTGCCTGCCGTTGGCATGAGCGACCACGGTCCAGCGTTATTGGGCAGTGTCGCAGACCCAGACGGGAATTGTGTCTGGCATGTCTATGATGACCTGGGTTGCTACGAACTAAATCAGAAGCAAGTCAATCGCGAGTGCGTCAGTGCAGCAATCAAAATGATCGCCCGCCTGCACACACAGTTCGCCTGTCATCCGCTGCTTGGAGAAGTCCGATTGCACGGCGGCGACCTGGGCATTCACTTTTACCAAGCCAACGTGCGCGATGCCATGTACGCGCTCGAGGTCTGTGAACCTGCGCCGCAGAATGTTCAATTGCACAAGCGCCTGCTGCACCGGCTCTATGACCTGAGGCGGGAAATTCCGCAGCGTGCGCAGATGCTCGACAAATGCGGCTGCCCGGAGACTTTGCTGCATGGAGATCTATGGGCCATCAACGTTTTCGTCATCCCTACGGCAAAAGGTCTTCTTGCGCGCCTGATCGACTGGGACCATGTCGCCGTCGGACCTGCGAGCTACGATCTTTCGACTTTTCTCATGCGTTTGCCCCTTGAGGATCGCCCCTGGGTTTTGAAATTGTATCGCGAAGAAATGTCGCGCGGGGGGTGGAGCCTGCCATCAAGCGATGACCTAAATTCCCTTTTCGAAACTGCTGAGTATGCGCGCTTGGCCAATCGCATTATCTGGCCAGCCATTGCCCTGGTGCAGGATCAAGCGTCATGGGGCTGGGAAGCTTTGGCCGAAGTGGACCAATGGTTTGAAGATCTTGAACCGGTGCTATCGTGCGAAAACAAGATGCAGGTCGCAACCTCCTGAAAACGCCGACTTCAATGTTGCCCGACTTGGAGACTTTGGCAAGCCGTCTTACGGCCGCGCTCAGTCGCGGCCGGCATGAACAGCGTCCACTAAGAATCGTCAGAAGAAGTCTGCCGCCATTCATGAGTACCTTTCCCAACGAGATTGTCACCTTTCAGTCACCTGAGGGCCGCAACAGGCGCGTGTTTATCAAATATCAGGTTGGGCAAGGCCATGATTCTTACGGACACCGCGGCGATATTCCCTACGAGATCGAAGTCTATCAACACCTGCTTCAGACGTTGCCAGGCTTTAGACCAAGGTGTCTGGGCGCACACGCTGACCCTCGCACCGGCGACTTTGCCTTGTTTCTCGAATATGTATATCGCAGTGTTCGGGTGAGCGACATCGTTTGGAAACGGGCAATACGTCAACCCGAAGCGATGACCGATGCAGCCCGCTGGATCGCGAAATTCCATGCTGCGCATGAAGGCCGCATCAATGATCCTTCACTCACTTTCCTGAAACGGTATGACGAGGATTACTACCGTGGCTGGGCGCGCCGCACGTGCGAGTTCGCTCGTCCCCTGCATGGACGCTTTCCCTGGTTGATCGAACTAAGCAGCAGTGATGAGTGGTTTGCTCCTCTCTTGCAAGAGCGACCTACTATTATTCATGGCGAGTTCTACGCCAAAACCGTCCTCCTCCGAAACCATCGCATCTTTATGGTGGACTGGGAATCGGCTGCGGTGGCGGCCGGGGAAATAGATTTAGCCGCGCTGACGGAAGGTAAGCACTGGCCCGCCAATATTGTCAGCAGTTGCGAGAATGCTTACCTGCTCGCACGCTGGCCTGAAGGTGCGCCCTCCAACTTTCAGCGCACGTTCGCGGCTGCACGAATTTATCTGCATTTTCGCTGGCTTGGTGAGCAGCCCGATTGGACAATTCGTGAAAAAAATTTATCGCGATTCGATCATCTGCACACAGCAGCCAAGCGATTGGGCCTGATCTGAGAGTCTGCTAATGGCGACAATTGTCATTTCCGCATACGACGTTGTGAATTATCCGGAAGGAGGCGGACACTTCTGGGTCTATCTGCAATATGTCCTTGGGCTGCGACTCTTGGGCCACGACGTGTATTGGCTGGAGGCTTCTCGCACCAAAGGTCGAGCGGAGCGAGAAGCCGCCGCGCTGTCCATCTTTCGCGCGCGGATGCAACAGTATGGCTTGGACGGGAAGTGCATCCTTTATCTCACGCGAGATAAAGAACCGTCGCCCGAAGCGCCAACAGAGTACCTCAATATATCGCGAGCGAACGCGGAAGCGATTTTTGCTAAAGCAGACCTCTTGTTGAATTTCCACTACGCCATCAGCCCGGGGCTGTTGGCCCAATTCCGGCGCACGGCACTGCTGGATATCGATCCCGGACTGCTGCAGTTTTGGATGAGTCGTGCACAGCTCAGCGTGCCCCGTCACGATTTCTATTTCACCATCGGGGAAACGGTCGGCGCACCGGCTGCCGGACCTCGCGAGAGCGATTTACCGTGGATTCATTTTTGTCCTCCAGTATCTCTTGAGCATTGGCCCTACGTGTTTAACCCCGGCAGCTATGCCTTCACGACTGTATCAAATTGGGATTCTTCAGATTGGGTCGTGGATGGAGAGGAAGCTTACGAAAATACCAAACGTGTTGCCTTCCTGGAATTCGCCGATTTGCCGCGATTGACCAGCCAGCCACTGGAGCTGGCGCTGTTTATGCGCACGGAACGTGACATGGCGGAATGGAAAGACCTGGAACGGCGTGGCTGGCACATCCGTGATTCCCGCGACATTGCCACCACGCCGGAAAAATATCAGGCTTACATTCAAGGCTCGCGTGGTGAGTTCAGTTGCGCCAAACGATCTTATGTGAAGCTCCAGAATGCCTGGATCAGCGATCGGACTATCTGTTATCTGGCGAGCGGCAAACCTGTAGTAGTGCAGAACACCGGATCAAGCTCCTTCCTGCCCAATGGCGAAGGCATGTTTCGTTTTTCAACTGCAGCAGAAGCGGCCGACGGTTTGGCTGCGATTAATGCTGATTACGAACGCCATTGCCGGGCAGCACGGCAGATTGCAGAAACTTACTTTGATGCGAAGCGAAACATGGAAATCCTACTGAACATCGCTCTCGCTACGACGACACCTGCACGAGGCGCAGAGACAGCTTGCGTGCGCGAAAGAACTCAGGTCATGGGGTTGTAAAGATCCCAAGCTAACTTTAGATTTCACGGAGGCATTGTGCGCGTTCTGTTAACTGGAGGAGCAGGTTACATCGGCAGTCATACGGCCAAGGCACTGGCGAAGTGCGGCTATGAACCGATTGTCCTGGATGACTTCAGCACCGGACATCGCTGGGCTGTGCAATGGGGACCGGTTGCGGAAGGAAATGTCGGCGACCCAGTGCTGCTCCGGCGCGTGCTGCTTGAACATCGTATCGGCGCGGTAATTCACTTCGCTGCGAACGCTTACGTCGGCGACTCGATGACCGATCCTCGCAAATATTTCCACAACAACATTGTCAATACGCTTACTCTTTTCGACGCCATGCTCAGGGCGGACGTTCGGCGCATCGTCTTCTCTTCCACCTGCGCGACATATGGAATTCCCGAATGTGTACCTATCACTGAAGAACATGCACAACGGCCGGTGAATCCCTACGGTGAGTCGAAGCTATTTATCGAGCGAGCGCTGAAATGGTACGGCGAGGCGTATGGGCTGAAATGGGTCACTTTACGCTATTTCAATGCGGCGGGCGCCGATCCCGACGGCGACCTGGGCGAGGTCCATACGCCGGAGACCCATCTCATCCCCTTGGTTCTTGATACCGCGCTAAGCAATCGTCCTTCGGTAGAGATCTATGGTACCGACTATCCAACGCCCGATGGTACTGCGATCCGGGATTACGTTCATGTCTCCGACCTTGCTGCGGCACATACGGCCGCACTGCAATATCTGGAAGTCGGCGGAACGAGCACTGCCATCAACTTAGGTACCGGCTGCGGACATTCCGTTCGCCAAGTCATAGCGACAGCGGAACAAGTAACTGGCCGAGTGATCAGTACACATAACTGTGCTCGACGTGCCGGTGATCCGGCAGTGCTGGTCGCGCAGGTACGCAAGGCTCCCGAAATACTCGAATGGCATCCCAAGTTCTCCGATCTGCAAACCGTCCTGACAACAGCATGGGATTGGCATCTCTCGCGCAAGAAAAAAGCAAAATCGGCAATACGCAAAGCCGATGATCAATATGCCTTACGAAGGATCGCCGTATAAAACATCACTCCGCCTGGCAATTCCTATTTCTCAACATAATCCGTATGAAATTTGCCATTGCCGTTGAGCTGAACGATCACCGTACCGTCCTTCGCCGCAACAAAATGAGGTACGCCGGCCGGAATGAGAATGAAACTGCCCGCGGGGTACCCTTTCAGCTTTGTGGATTTGAATTTCGTTCCCTCGCCCACATACCAGGTCCTTCGATGATGGTCGCGAGTTCGTCCTGCGGGTGCGTATGCGCGAGGACACATTTGCGGCGGGAATCTTGACATGATCGACCCACCCTCCACCCTTCCCGATCTGAAACCCTACGGCTAAAGCCGGAGGAAAAGAAGGATGCGCGCGTTTGCGAGGCTTGAAAGCCTCTCCCACGCATAAATGCGTGGGCTCCCACCCAAAAGGCAAGAGCGGGAGCCCCCGAATTCAGGTTGCAGGTGGGAGCCTCCGAATTCATGCGAGGGAACAATGCTTCAGCGTTGCAAAGAAGCGCTCGCGTAAATAATTTTGGGCTTTAGCCCCGGGGCTTCCCAATGCCGATGTCCGCGAACGAGAACTCATTCGAGACGTTCTCGAACTTCTTGCCTTCCACCTCGACGTAGGGATAAACGAAATAGTTGAGTGGCTCGCCTGCCTGCCGGGGTGTGAGTTCGAGATCGCGGCCGGTGGAGAATTGCACGCGGTTCACATCGTGCGCTCCGAAGAAATAGTCTTTCTTCGACTTGTCCTTCCACGCTTCGGAGATGTCCACCGGCACCCAGCCGTACTGCGCATCGTAGAAGTCGGCCCAGCAGTGATAGCCGGCTATCTCGCCGGAGTTTTTGTTTGCCGGCAGCGGGAAGCCGATGGAGAAGCGCGCCGGAATGTGCTGTGAGCGTGCCATGGAAATGAAGACGGAATGGAAGTCTGTGCAGTTGCCGCGCCTGGAGTCGCAAGCCCACTCGGCGTCGCCACGTCCCCATCCCGTGCCCGTCTTGTCGTAGCGCATCGTGCTGAAGACATACTGGTAGAGCGCGCGCGCCTTTTCCATGGTGCCGGTCTTGCCCTGAACCTGCTCCGCCGCGATGCCCGCCAGCCTGCCGGTGACCGGCACCAGCTTGTCCGGGCCCAGATACTCACGCGACTCTTTCGCCGATACCCTCAGCAACCGGGGTCCGCGCGAAGGCCCGATGTTGGCGTTCGTGGGGTGGAGCAACCGGGGCTGCCCGCCTTCGCGCGGCAGAGCGATGCGCTCACGACGTACCACGTCGTACTCCACGTCAAAGCTGTACTCGGATCTTTCTGCCTTGGAGGCGACCGCATAGAGGATGGCGTCGCCGTACCTGGGTTCATGCGTCTTCTTCACCGGCAGGTCACCCTTCATGGAGAGGATCTTCACGTCCTGGAACGGATCGCTTTGCGCCTGCGGGAACCAGACCTGGAGTTTCTGTCCAGGTGCAATGTTGCGCACCGTGAATCGGTAGTGGAAGGTAAAGTGGCGTTCCTGCTGCGCGCATACCGGCAGCGACAGCAACAACACAGCAATATAAAGGATAGTCTTGCGCATGGCTCGCGGCTCCTCAATGGATGGTGACGGAAACGACCGGACCGGCCCTTCAGGCAGGAACTACCGTCAAGTGAAGCCGCGGAACATAACCGTAGAGCCGGAGTCTCCTTGTCGATTCAAAGAGTGCGACGATTGTACGCCTATTGCAGCGGGACACGGGTTGCCGTGCCGTCTCAAATTCGTTCTTTTCGGCTTTAGCCCGCTGAGGTAAAGGTTTCCTTTCAGAGTGAAGATGAGACCTCAGGCGCTAAAGCGCAAAACTAAAGACGCTTGCACTGTGACGGCACGACTGAAGTCGTGCCCTTCGATAAACCAATTCTTCTTACCGATCAAAAGGGGACAGGTCAAAAGGGACAGATCAAAAGAGGATCAAAAGGGGACATCCAGGCCGTCCCTCTTAGTCCTATAATGCAGTTTTTGTTGGAGAGTGTTCGCGGCGGCAGTCTTCGGAGAATCCACATGCCTAAATTAGCGGGAAAGTGGCTTGCGGCAGGAAGTTTAGTTGTATTCATTGCCTTTTTCGCAGCCGCATGCGGACGCGCTCCCAAAGAAAAGCCGTCCAATCCTGCTTTCAGACTTAAAGAGGTCATGGTGCCGATGCGCGATGGCGTGCATCTGCAAACGATGCTTGTCACTCCGGTAAGGCAATCGGAACCGCTGCCTATCCTGCTGATCCGTACGCCGTATGGCGTGCCGGCTAAGATTGCCGATCCACTCCCTCCTCATCTGCGCGAATGGGACAAAGACGGCTATATTTTTGTGTATCAGAACTTGCGCGGACGTTTTAAATCAGAAGGGACGTTCCTGGTTTCTTCGCGAGTAGATCTCGACGATCCCAAATTGACAAACGAAACTACCGACGCTTACGACACCATAGACTGGCTGGTTAGGAACGTACCGCGGAACAACGGTAAAGTGGGAATTTGGGGAGTCTCGTACCCTGGAATGACGGCGGGCATTACCTTGCTGCACCCGCACCCGGCACTAAAGGCCGTAAGTGCGCAGGCTGCTCCCGTTGATCAATGGATGAATGACGACATGCACCGGTATGGCGCTTTGCGTGAGAGCTACGCGGTCGAATATTCATTTTTTGTGCAATCAGACAAGAACAAGAATGCGCCCTTCACGCCCGACAACTATGACAGTTACCTGTGGTATCTGGATCTTGGGCCGTTAACGAACATCAACGCGAAGCATTTGCACGGTTCGATTCCGTTCTGGAACGAGATTGTTCAACATCCGAATTACGATTCATTCTGGCAGAAAGAAGCCTGGGTGAAGCAGTTACACAACTCGCCTGTTCCCAATTTGAACGTTGCCGGCTTCTGGGACCAGGAAGATCCATGGGGACCGTGGCAGATCTGGCGTAACGCTGAGGAGAGCGATCCGGAGAGCAGCAGCTTTATGGTTGCAGGGCCTTGGAATCATGGAGGTTGGCGAGATGCAGAAGGAGGCAACCTCGGACTGATAACTTTCGGCGATCACAAAACCTCGCTTGAGTTCCGCCAGAATATTGAAGCTCCCTTCTTCCGCTATTACTTGCATGGCAAGGGAAGCAAACTTCCATGGAAAGCATCGATGTTCCAAACCGGCTCCAATACCTGGCGCACCTACGGTTCATGGCCGCCTCAGGACGCGAAGTCCACGAATCTGTACCTGCGTTCTGATGGCAGTCTCACCTTCGATGCTCCTTCGGCTGGACAATCCGGCGGCAAGTATGTGGAGTACGTGTCGGATTCTAATAATCCTGTTCCATATCGGCATCGCCCCATCTCACCTACGTATCCAGGCGGCGATTGGCCGACTTGGGAGGTCGAAGATCAGCGATTTGTGGATCATCGTCCCGATGTCGCCACGTTCGTCAGCGCTCCTCTGGATCATGAAATCACTGTCACTGGAGCTTTGTCCGCCGATATCTTTGCTTCGACCTCGGGCACTGATAGCGACTTTGTTGTGAAATTGATCGATGTGTATCCGCAAGACGCTCAGAAAAACGCTTGGACCTCGGAGGCTGGACCGAAACGGGGCGACTACGTGAAGTCACTTGACGGCTACGAATTGCCCATTGCTATGGAGGTTCGCCGTGGACGATTTAACAAGAGCTATAGCGATCCAAAACCGCTCGCGCCGAACCAGCCAATGGAGTTCGCGATTCCACTGCGGGACCACGATCACGTGTTCCTGAAACGACACCGCATGATGGTGCAGATCCAATCGTCATGGTTTCCGCTGATCGATCGCAATCCGCAGAAATTTGTGCCCAGTATCTATGAGGCGAAGGCGACCGATTTTGTTTCCGTCACGCAGCGCATCTACTGCTCGTCCCGGATGCCATCTCACATTATTTTGCCGGTGATGCCCTGACTAACCTCACGGAGTGTGCCACATCCTTCTTATGTTTCTGGGCGGGTGGCGCCCCTTAGGGAAGGGCAGCGGCTCTTGACGTTCCGTCTGCGATTCAGGGAGAGCACGGATTTATCCGTGCCGCTATGGGAATTGTTCTTTTCTCTTCGGCTTTAGCCGTCCTGCGATTCAGGGAAGGGCACGGCTTCAGCCGTGCCGTCCCAGATTCGTTCTTTTCAGCTTTAGCCGCTGAGGTAAAGGTTTCGTTTCAGAGTGAAGATGAGACCTCAGGCGCTAAAGCGCAAACTAAAGACGCTTGCGCTGTGACGGCACGACTGAAGTCGTGCCCTTCCCTTCGGTCTTCCCGAAACGGAACTCACTCGAACGACGCAACTGATGCGTCCTCGCAGACCGGCCGTTTGGCCCGAATGTTCGGTCTCGCTCCGGCGCGTCCCAGAATCGGACAGCAGCGCGGCGATCGGAAACAGGCAATCCCGCTAAGTAGCGTGCCAGCATTCGCTTAGCGGGGCGTTTCGGATGGCCGCGAAGATGCTCTAATGTTCTTACAAATCTCTTGTTCTACCAGACCAGGCTCTCACAGACTTAAGAGGTACGGGATGACTACCTTGTGGCAAGACGTGCGGTACAGCCTGCGGATGATCGCCAAATCGCCGGGATATGCGGTGATCGCCATTCTGACGCTTGCCCTGGGCATCGGCGCGAATACCACGATCTTCAGTTGGATCAACTCGACATTGCTGAATCCCATTCCCGGGCTGGCGACGCCGCATGAGGTGGTCTCACTGTCGCTCAGCCGGAGCGGCGAGAACCCCTTTCCGTTCACCTATCCTGATGTCGAGGCCATGCGCGACGGACAGCAGAGTTTTGCCGGCATTACCTCGTGCAATGTGATTCCAATAAGCCTGACGGGCAAAGGCAAGCCGGAGCGCGTTTGGAGTGTGTTGGCATCAGCCAATTACTTCGATGTGCTGGGCGTGAAGCCCATCCTGGGGCGCGGATTTCTGCCGGCCGAAGACCGCACGCCGGGAGGCGCGCCGGTCGCGGTGATCAGCTATCGGCTGTGGCAAACGCATTTCGCCGGCAATCCGGAGATAGTGGGCCAGACGATTGAACTCAATCAGCACCCGTACACGATCGTGGGCGTAACACCGGCGGTGTTTCAGGGGAGCCAGACGGGGCTGCGCTCGGAAATCTGGATTCCGATCATGATGTCTCCGCAATTGTCGCCGCAGGGCGACTTGCTTCACGATCACCACTACTTCTGGCTGTTCGTCTTCGCGCGCTTGAAGCCTGGTGTCATGGCCCAGCAGGCACAGGAGGAGATGACGCTGCGGCTGCAGCAGGAGGTAAGAAATTATCCGGAAGAGCACCGGGGACACGACGCTGTCACAGTGTATCCGCTGTGGCGCAGCCCGTTTGGCGCCAATCAATTTCTCTCGAAGCTGCTTCCGATGCTGATGACAATCGCGGGACTGGTGCTTCTGCTGGCTTGTGCGAACGTAGCCAATCTGATGCTGGTGCGCTCAGTGGCGCGGCGCCGCGAGATTGCGGTTCGCATGTCGCTGGGTGCAAGCCGCTGGCGACTGGTGCGGCAACTGCTCGTGGAAAGTCTGGTGCTGGCACTGGCGGGCGGGACGGTCGCGTTTCTGATGACATTCTGGACCGCCGGAACATTCATGAAATTCCTGCCGACGACCGATTTCCCGATCGCGCTCAGCGTCCGGGCAGACCGCGCCGTGTTGCTTGCCACCATGGTGATCTCAGTACTCACGGGCGTGATTTTCGGCATCTTGCCTGCCCTGCGGTCTTCGAGTGAAGCACCGGCTGGGGTGTTGAAAGAGGATACAGGGAGCGCATCTGGAGGACTGCGGAAGGCGCGGCTCGCGAGCGGGCTGGTGGTGGCGCAAATTTCCCTCTCACTACTTCTACTGGTCTGCGCCGGTCTGTTCATCCGCAGCTTCAGGAGTGCGCAGACTATTGATCCCGGATTTAACCCGCATAACGTGCTGATCGCTTCCTACGATCTATTTACGGCGGGATATTCGCAGGAGAGGGGAGCTGCTTTCGATCGCCAGCTCGTCGCGAAGCTGGCAGCGCAGCCGGGCATTGAATCGATAGCTCTCTCGAGCCGTGTGCCGCTGGGATTTGGCGGCGGCGGCTCGACGAGCGTGAAGCCGGAGGGCTACGTACTGCGGCCGAACGAATCCATGGAAACGCAGGCGGCCGTTGTCACGCCGAATTATTTGCAAACATTGCAGATTCCGCTGCTGAAAGGCCGCGACTTCACGCTGCAGGACGCGGAGAAATCGCAGCGCGTGGCCATCGTCAACCAAACTTTTGCGGAGCGCTACTGGCCGAATCAGGAAGCGATCGGCAAGCAATTCAACTCAGACTACACGCACGAGTGGTTCACCGTCGTCGGCGTGGCGCGCGACAGCAAAGTGAACGGATTAAACGAAAAGCCGACGCCATTCCTGTATCTGCCGCTGTATCAGCTTTATCGGGCCAACGTGATCGTCACCGCGCGGGTCACAGGTGATCCGCTGGCCTTCGGCAAGACAGTCGAGAAATCCATCCATGACTTGAATCCCGAATTGGTGATGTTCGAAGTGACCACTCTCGAAATGCGCGCGCAAATCGCCAGCATCGGGCAGCGTATCGCAGGGACATTCGTGGGCGCATTCGGGCTGCTGGCGTTGGTCCTGGCGGCGGTGGGAATTTACGGTGTCACCGCCTATACCACGCGGCAGCGCACCCACGAATTCGGCATTCGCGTGGCGCTGGGGGCAAGCAAAGAGGATATTCTGCGTTTGGTCTTTGGCTACGGCTTTCGCTTGACGCTCGCGGGGGTGATCCTGGGCCTGGCAGCCTCATTTGCGCTGACGCGCTTCTTGCGTGGCATGCTGCTGGGTGTGAACAGTACCGATACGCTAACCTTTGCAAGCGTAGCGATTCTGCTCTGCGCCGTGGCGCTCTTCGCCTGCTTGATTCCCGCGCGCCGCGCCATGCGAGTAAACCCGATCGTCGCGTTGCGCTACGAGTAAGACTCGAACTTCAGGGTGTACCACCCGGTGCCGCACCGGGATGCGGCACACGGCGTGATAGCCGGCATACTGCTTCACTAACAGCAGGATGACTGTTGCGCACCATGCTCTTTGACCCGAAGAGCACCGATGTTGTCAGTTATGCCGGAGTGATCGTGGTTGTATGGCCAATCATCGTCTTGGCAGTGGCATCGCCGGTTTTGGCGCTGCTTGCATGCAGATGCAATGATCGCGCTGCGTAAGGAATGATTGCGACCGAAAACCTGCGACAGACTTTGCCTTTGTGGCAGCGCTTTGAGAGACCCAGCGGAGAGAAACCGCGCAATTAGTTTTGCCAGAATGTTCCGTGAATAAATCGCCTTTGAAGCTGGTTGCATTCGACGTCGGCCACACCTTGATTGACGAAAGTATCGACGCCTCCACGTTCGTTCCGCCAGTTCTACTCATGCCCGGCGTCAGGGAGGTTCTGCCGCAAATCCGTTTGCCGATGGCGGCCTGGTCCAATACCAAATCCGCCCACGAGGCCGAAGTCAGAAAATTGTTGGCGGCAGCTGACATAGGTCAGTTCTTCACCTGGGTGGTTACTTCCATCGACGCCGGATATCGCAAGCCTCACCCCGGCTTCTTTCAATTTGCTTTACAGGAGTGCGGTATCTCCGAAGGCGAGGTCCTCTTTGTCGGCAACCAACTAAACACCGACATATGCGGCGGAGTGCAATGCGGAATTCAAACTGTTTGGCTTTCCAGCGAAGCGTACCGCAGCCCCGAAGACACTCTGGGGACCGTTAGCCCAGACTTCGTGATCGATTCTCTAGCCGAGTTACCCGCACTGGTTCGGCGGCTTCAGGACTTAAGACGGGAGCTTCATAGCTCTGACTGATCCGCGCCTTTGCCTGGGGGTGTGTACTAGCTTATGCCGCGAGGGCGTTCATGCCTGAGCGCTCCTCAGCCAATCGTGCCGCCAACCGCTAACTTCTTCACTGATTCCGGCAGCAAGAGAACGTTCTTGTCTGTTCTCAGGCTTTTGAAGCTACACTTTTCAGCAGGGTCATGCGACAACTCGTCCTTATCTTTGGATTGCTCATAGAACTAGGTCAGGCGTTTGTGGGTCAGGAGACACCACTACCGCCCGAGCACCCGAGAGTGTCGCTCATCCTGCCTGCAGGAACCAGTTCGGAGACGATGCAGATCAACTACTACATGACAGGACCATTCGGCGGTTACGGCATGTGGGTAAAACCAGAAAAGAATCGGGCTGCTTACGAGATCGATGCATCGGTCGAAGCACGTCCGGCTCGGAATCTCAAAGTAATCGCGTGGCTTCCCGGTTGCGAGATCATCACTCTCGAGCTTGCAATTGAGCACGCTAGCGCGGAGCGCCAGCTAGGCTGTAAGGCGCTTTCATCTTTTGATTTCAAAGCACAGATATTTCCCGTGGCGATAGTAAATGATCGCCCAGCGGAGGTCGAAGCGGCATATGTCGCCTACTGGTCGCACGGATTTTTCGGTATTTATGATGGCCCCCTTACTACATTTCATATCGGCAAGGTCGTGCCCGATGCGGACGGAACTTTCGAGATCAAACTCCCCGACTTGGCCAGTCAGCCGCGCATGAGCGACGGCGAGTTCACTTTCATTCTCCGCGAGAAAAACACCGGTAACCTCATTGCCTTTCTCAAGCCGATGGATACCGATGGCAACACACCCCGCTTGAAAGTCCTACACGAGTACCCGTCGGTCGTCCGATTCGCCGCGGAACAACCGTAAGGGAATTCGAATGCGGCCTTCAGACAGAGTAATAAGCGCTCCAAGCGAAAGACTCATCGCTTGCGAAATTCCGCCACGGTTTGAGACCCTGGACCGACTACGATTTCACGTACCAGTCAGCGGAGTAGCAACTCGTCCTCCTGTTTCAGGTTGATTGCTGGTGTGAGCTCTCGGAGGTAGAAGCGATGACGGATGAATCTAACAACAGTCTTCTCGACTCGCCGGAATGCTGGCCCGCTCTGCCGCTCGAGGCGTGGAAAGAGACCTACGCCACGCTGCACATGTGGACGCAGATCGTCGGCAAGGTGCGCCTGGAGCTCACGCCGCTCATCAACCATTGGTGGAACGTGCCGCTCTACGTCAATGCCCGCGGTTTCACTACTTCTTCCATTCCTTACGATAAGCGCGCGTTCGAGCTGCAATTCGACTTCATCGATCACAAACTCGCGCTGTTAACCAGCGATGGCGCGGTCAGGAGTCTGCCGCTTGTCTCGCGTTCGGTAGCGGAGTTCTACCGGGAGTTCATGGAGCTTCTGGCTAACGCCCAGATCGAGGTGAAGATCTGGAAGATGCCGGTGGAAATACCCGACCCGATCCCGTTCGATCAGGACCGCGTACACGCCACCTATCAGCCGGAATACGCTCACAGGTTCTGGCGAATTCTTGCGTCGGTAGACCGGGTGTTCACCGAATTCCGCTCCCGCTTCATCGGAAAGACCAGTCCTGTACATTTCTTCTGGGGCAGCTTCGATCTTGCGGTCACGCGCTTTTCCGGACGCCGCGCTCCGGAACGTCCGGGAGCCGATGTCATCACCCGCGAGGCTTATTCGCACGAAGTGAGCAGCGTCGGTTTTTGGCCCGGCAGCGGCGAGGTGAAAGACGCAGCGTTCTATTCCTACTCCGCTCCAGAGCCTTCAGGATTCCGCGAGTACACGGTGCAGCCGGCAGCGGCTCACTACAATCCGAAACTCGGCGAATTCCTTTTGATGTACGAGGACGTACGCCGCGCACCGTCGCCCAGCAGGGCGCTACTAGAATTCTGCCAAAGCACCTACGAAGCCGCGGCCAAGCTCGCCAATTGGGACCGCCAAGCCGTGGAAAAATCCTGGCCCGGCACCGCTGACGCAGCCTAAAAACGGAACCTCCGGCGTCACGGCGAGGCCCAGTATGGGATCACGACTTGGCCATGAACGTGATCAGCCTTGGGGTGGTTTCTTGTTCTCGCGATTCTTCCATGTGCTCTTTCGGGAATCTAATTCGGCTGTGGTTATTGTGTTGCTTCGCAGCCCACCTTCCGAAAATCGCGGAGGGTAGGGCAGCCAAATGATGTTTCATTTAGGGAAAGCAAAACAACGGCGGGGCACCCGCATCGCGCGAGTGTACAGAACCAGCTGCGGTAGCGGGTGGTGCAGTTGATGTTGGTGTGTTGCAATTGGTGTTGCAATTGGTGTTAGAGTTGCTAGCCGCAGTTGGCGTTGTCGTTAAGCAATCAACTGCGACAACAGCAACCCAAGACCCAAGGGCACCACCCGCTACCGCAGGTGGTTCAGCAACACCGGCCACGGCCTCAATACCAGAGGCTGTCGGGAGATCTCGCGGCCAGTTGTGTGCAACTCCGCTTTTGACTTTGTCTTCTTCGGGAAACACACGAGGGCAAGAAACGCAAAGTTCATGGGCACAGAATAAGCGGAATTCGGAAACGATTCAAAGAAGAGAACCAAAACCGGGACTGGTCAACATTCATCTAATCCCACCCTCGCGAAAATCACGCGAGAGTGGGGCACCCGAATCATGGTAGTTCCATAATGACACCGAGCTTAAAAGGCTGGGCCACCCGTCAGCACCCTCTATAACCCGCTTTCGGAACGGAGCTATTGACATAGCGAAAAAAGTGGATAAGATTTCCGCCAACTTTTCCTGCATGGCTGGAGGTGGAATTTGCGACACGCTTTTTCCGTCCTGACCGTCCTCATCGGTATTGCGCTGTTTGCGTCTGAGCCGACCGATTCAAGCTATCCTCCGCAGCAGCTGCTCGATCGCATTACTGCTCAAGGCATCCGGTCGCATATGGAGTATCTCGCCGACGATCTCTTAGAGGGCCGTGGGACCGGGACTCGAGGTTATCTCCTGGCTGCAAATTACATTCGCGCCCACTTCGAGCAAATGGGACTCAAGCCCGCGGGCGATTCCGGTTCTTACTTCCAGAAAATCCGCTTTCGGGAAGTTAAGCCCGCACCCGAGCGCGATTCTCTGGTGATCAAGCGCAATAACGCCGAGGAGAAGCTCGTCTTTGAGAAGGACTATCTAATGTCCGGCCATGCGACACACGAAGATGCCAAAGTAGAAGCTCCAATGGTCTGGGTCGGGTACGGCGTGACTGTCCCGGAGCTGCATTACGATGACTATGCCGGAATCGATGCCAGAGGAAAGATCATTGTTGCTGTGCGTGGAGCGCCGTCCAGTCTTCCTTCCTCCGACCGCGCCGTCTATTCCGACGGCATAAGAAAGGCGCGTAACGCTGCGGCCCACGGGGCGATTGGAAGAATCACGATCTGGGCCGGCGAGATCGCAAAGCAAGTGCCCTGGGAGCAGGTGGTCCACTTC
Organism: Acidobacteriota bacterium; assembly: GCA_003225175.1. NCBI lineage: Bacteria > Pseudomonadati > Acidobacteriota > Acidobacteriota bacterium. The sequence goes on along the minus strand of QIBA01000061.1, from coordinate 6,415 downwards.
TATCACTCGCCTTCCATGTACTGGCTCGACGAAAAGGACAATCCCAACGACTATGTCCCGGAGATTCTGGCGACAGCGCTGGTGAATGGCCAATTTGCAGAGCCTCTCTTCCGCGGGTCCGGCCATACACTCGACGAAGCCATGGCCAGCCTGAACGCAAACAAGCCCATGAGTTTCGCGCTCAGTGGAACCGCGTCGCTGCACGATGTCGCACGGTTCTCAGAAAAAGAGAGTCCGAATGTGGCAGCCATCCTTCCCGGCTCCGATTCGCAGTTCAAGAATGAGTACGTGGTGTTTACGGCGCATGCCGATCACATGGGCATTGGCGAGCCTATTAAAGGACAAACGATCTATCACGGAGCGGCAGACAATGCCTCGGGTACCGCGGCGCTGCTGGAAATTGCGCGCGCCTTTGCAGAGAGCGGTCCCAGGCCGAAGCGCTCGCTGTTATTCGTGGCTGTCACTGGGGAAGAAATGGGACTGCTTGGTTCGGATTACTTCGCGCATCATCCGACAGTTCCAATTGAGCAGATCGCGGCCAACATCAATATGGATGGGGTCTCACTCTTCTATGACTTTCGCGATATTGTCGCGCTCGGAGCCGAGCATTCAACGCTCGATCGTCAGATTCGGGATGTCGCTCAGCATATGGGACTTGAAGTCAGTCCCGATCCGATGCCGGAACAGGTCTTCTTCATTCGCAGCGATCAGTACTCGTTCGTGAAGCGTGGTGTACCGGCGGTGATGATCGGGGAGGGATTCAAGACCGTCGATCCCACGCTCGACGGCAAGAAGATATTTCTCGACTGGATGAGTACTCACTATCACACGCCGCAGGACGACATGACTCAGCCCCTCAACTTCGACGCCGCCCGAAAGTGCACGCAGATAAACCTTGCTGTGGGATACGAGGTCGCTGAGGCTGCGGATCGTCCGCATTGGAATTCGGGCGATACTTTTGGGAAACTGTTTGCAAACAAGTAAGCAAGTTATCAGTTTCCTATTCTGAGTGAGACCAAAAAGGGGACAGGCTCACCCGACTGGTAGAAGTGGAACACAAGAACCGAAACGGGAAAGTACGGGCCACCCTCCTGTGGTTTGGGAGAGGGTAAACCTCGTAAGAAGCTGAAGGCCGACTAGATCATAGTCGGCCCTTTGACGCCGGACGAGTTGTCACGCCAAATCTTGCACGCCTGGCGGAGGCGATTACTGCCTCCTCCTACGGCAACGGTTGTCAGCAGGTCCAGAACCCTTCGGGCGAGAATCAGTCTCGCTGCGGTTTTCTGAAGGTGACGCGATTAACAGGATCACTGTCGCTCGAATCAAGGATGCGCAGTCTCTAGAGTAAAGCTCACCTGCGGCAAGCTAGCAAGTGCTCTTGCGTTGCCAGAGCTGTAAAAATCCCGCTGCTAGCTGCACTACTGACGACGGGACTCTTGCACTAGGTAGCCCGTGAATTTTTTCACGGAAAGACCTCCTGCCGGAGTTCCGGTCACAACAATTCTAGCAGACTGATGTTGTGTGCAGCGTGGTGCATGTACCTCGGTAGTAAACACCAACAAGTCCGCCGCACATGACCTGGTGCCATAATTGCTCCATGGCATCACCAACATCATCCGCAATTCCTCAAAGGCCAACGCGAGCAAGCGGATCGCACTCCTACAGATATGTAAGTTTGGAGCACTCAAATCCTCCGGCGCATGCTGACCGGCTTGAATGGCTCAAGGCCATTATCCTCAAACATCAGCTTTACGTACCGAACGTCGGCCAATTGAACGATCCGGCAGATGGAAGTCCGCGTTTCACTCTGCTTTCCCCACCGCAATTCCTCTCTGAACTCTTCGGTCCGCGCCACGGCGTTCTTCGGAATAATCCAGGCTTGTCTCTCGACGCCCAGATTGCCGAAGCATATGTCATTGACTACAACATCCAACTCCACGGAGCCGAGAAGCTCCAGCGAAGGTACAAGGACATCTTTGACGAGACAATGAACCAATGGAAGGTTTATTGCTTGTCGAAACGATACGACAACATGAACTTGTGGGCAAAGTACGCTGATAACCATCGCGGATATTGTCTGGAGTTTGCGAACGAGGGAGCCTTCTTTGCGTGCGCAATGAACGTGACGTATGGCGAATTTGCAGCAATGGATGTCACGAATGATGAGCACATAAACATAAATTGGTTTTTCTCCAAAGGAACGCAATGGAGCAATGAGGAGGAAGTCCGCGTTCTCGTTCCTCGTCAGTATCCGCACGAGGTCATCATCGATCCACGCTGTTTGACGCGAATCATCCTCGGCCGGAAAATGTCGGACAGTGACCGCGCAGTAATTAGGGATTGGGCCAAACAGCGGCAGCCGGAATTGGAAGTAGTGACAGCGTCCTGGGACAGCTTTGAAAATGTTCTCAAGGTTGCTTAAGGCCCATCCGTAAACGGTCCCCTCCGCGGCCACACTGAAGAGTTATTGCCGGGTGAGTAAACGGCAAAACTCAAACCAAAATCTCACGCGGATGAATACGGATTTTACGGATTCACGTGGACTAGGAAGAGGCTGACCAGCGTTTCTCGGCGCCTCCGTGGTGAATCAGGCCGTTAGCTTCTGAAGCTTTTGCGGGCTTTGAGAGACGACTTGCTCCACGCTGTTGCTTTGCGATGCGGGCAGACTTCCCGTTCCGGAGCACAACGGACAAACGCTCCCGTACGGAGCCCGGTGCTGGCGAAGCGTGGGCGATTGCCTCAGCCATGCATCCAACTCATCCGCAAATGCTGCAACCGAACTGCGCGACCTTGCCGCGGGTCGATGCACGGGCAATGCGAATCGGCTCTCATAGCGCTGAACGGTGCGCACCCCGAGACCAAGATAGGAAGCGATTTCTTTCCACGATTGCAATATTCCGCGCTTGCGCCTATTCGTAACCTGATTCATCTTCGGGCCTCTCTGCGCTAGCCGCTTTCTTCTTTAATCTGGCTTTATTGTTTCCGAGCGCGAGATCCGCAAGCGTCAGGTAGCGGCTATTAGCGCTCGCCAGAGGATCGTGAAGGATGATTTTTGGCGTCCCGTTTTGGTGCCTCCGAAGTACGTCGTGGTCGATCCAGAGCCCGAGCGGATGATCGTCGCCTTCCGTCTTGATACTCCGCTTAGGACGCGCCGGGCGTTTCTGCACGTTAGTCACTATGCTTAGCCGTGCCGGCCGGGCGTTCTCCGGCTCATTGGGCCCTTCAACTTTGGGGACCTCATGCAATGGGACCCGCTCGAAGAGTCTTTTTCGTTGCTGCATTGGCTGGAGCCTCTATTTGCCAAGCTAGTCCTTGTCCATCCATACGGGGAGAATCTTTTGTTCATCATCCATGCACACGGAGAGACTGTTTTGTTCGTCGCGGATGAAGCCTTAGCCGGGGGAATGCCTTTTCTGAGCAGGATCAATACGCCAACATACGACACGAAAGCAATACGGAGCAAACTTGTATTGCAGAATAACTCTAATCATAGGTATTTTATCGATACGTTAACGTTACGTTTGCGGTTCTTGGAGGATTGCCATGGCTGTGAAAACAAAACAGCGCTTTGCCACTGTGGCTCAGATCGATGTGCCCCACGGACGCAACGGGAAGCACAAAGGGATCGTCTCCGCGATTCTCGCCGAACTCGGCGACGTGAAAGACGGAGAGGCGCTCAAAATAGCTCTGACTGAGCTGGGCGATACCAAGGAAAACGTTCGCTCGGCGCTGAACCGTGCGAGTCACAAATTGAATCGGCCGCTCGCGACCGCAGCTGACGCAAAATTTCTCTACGTGTGGGCTACGACTTCGGCTTCAAAGAGGGCGTGAGGGAACAAACCACGCGCATCGAAAGCCCGCTGTTACGACCGTGTGCGATCTGTTCATCGCGCGCCGTACACAGAACCACCTGCGGTAGCGGGTGGTGCAGTTGATGTTGCAGTTGTAAATGACGAGCCTGGCGTCCTGTGGCCCGCGAATGCCGGGCAGAAACGTTCTGTCTCCAATGGCCGGGTGGCCTGCTCCTCAAGCATCCCCATACACCGGCACCGACGCTCCGTTGATGAGTTTTGCATCGTCACTGCACAAGAAGAGGATGACGCGGGCTATCTCTTCGGGCTTGGGCCATTTGGAGAAGTCGGCGCCGGGCATCGCTTTGCGATTGGCGGCGGTGTCGATGATGCCCGGAAGGACAGAATTTGCGCGCACGCCGCTGCCTTTGAGATCGGCTGCCAACGAGTCAATCATGGCGACAGCAGCGGCCTTGGACGCGGCATATGCAGCTGCTCCGGCGGCATGATCGAGTGCCGAGCGGGAGGCGATGTTGACGAGCACTCCGCTCCCTTGTTTCAGCATCAGCGGCACTGCGATGCGCGATAACACATAGCCGGAGCGCAGATTGAGCGCCAGCATCTGGTCAAATACCTTTGCATCGGTCTGCCACAGCGCGGTCCCGCCGGCATAGGCGCCGACCGCGTTGACCAGCACGTCGAGGCGGCCGTGCCGGGCGGATACCTGATCGATCGATTGGCGCACTGCCGTTTCGTCAGTGACATCAACCTGATGACCTTCAAGTTGTGAGGCATGAGCAGCGGCAGCCTTCTCGAGGGCGGCGAACTCTTCCGCTTGACGGTAAGTCACCACGACCTTGGCCAGTTCCGCCAGAAATGCCAGGCTGACGGCCTGGCCGAGCGCTCCTGTACCGCCCGCAACCAACACGACCTTATTTAAAAATCTTCCATCGGGTCTTTCATCCATAAGGTTTGTCTTGTGTTTCTTTGCGTCTTGTCCTTTCAGCGTTCATCTTAAGCCGGGTTCTATAAAACGAGATGCAAGTTGCCGGTGCTGGTTTTGTTTTCCTTATTCAACCCAAGAAGAGGATGCGCTGTGCCTGCGCGGTTGAAGGCGTCGCCGGCGGAAGTGGTTGTGCATGATCAGGGCGAAGACGGCTGTGGTTGCGGGAGTTACGCGGTCGGGATTGTCATCTCCGTAGCGGCCATCCCTCAGCACCGAAGCTAGTTCGGTGCTACCACGAGTCAAGATTGCGAGTCAACGAGAAATGTCATTTTGGAACTCAGGCCACTGTGAGAGAGTGGTCGTCGCAATCACCCGACGCTGGCGCGAGCAACGGATGCGAATTTCACAATTCACTGCTTATTCACTGTTATTCACTGTTCTTTGCGGCGGGAGCATCATCAACCTCAGCTCTATCGTCGGCTCGCATCCGGTGGCGGGAGCCCTGCTGTACGCTTCCACGAAAGGCGCCATCGAAACGCTGACAAAGGGATTGGCGCTCGAACTTGCACCGCGCAAGATCCGGGTCAACGCCATCGCTCCGGGTCATACAGAAACCCAAGGCAATGTAGCCGCGGGAACGTTTGAGGGTGGGGCCGGCGCCGTTCTGGCTGAAAAGCAGTGCACCTGCGGGCCGCCCCGGCGGGTTGTTCACTCTGTTCAGGCCAACCTGGTTCCGGACGCCCTCGGCCGGTCTTTGATGCTGCAGGAGCGCAACCTGCAACTCACTGGCAACCATCTCACTTGCAAGTTCTGCCGAGGAGTATCCGCAAGAAGGGCTCCGGAAATCTGCAGCTTAGGCGATCGGACATCAGTGATAACCAGCAAAGCAAAGCCGTGCCTGTACGGAATCGTCGTCGTGCTGCTCGGCCTCTCGCCCGTCGCGAGAGCGCAATCCAGCAACGACGTGCTTGCTCCGGCATTGGTATTTCTTGCTGGCGGAGCGCAGCGCCTGCCCGACGCTCCTTCCGCGGCCTTGCCGGATCGCCAGCAGGAAAGCGCACAGGAGAAGTCTTTTGTGCCGTTCGCGCCGCGTTCACAGGATTTGCCGGAGTGGAAGGCACTCTCGCCTGCTCAGAAGTTCGACTTGTTCGTTCAAAACAGCTATTCCTCTTCGACGCTCGCGGTCACCGCGGCCTCGGCGCAGAAGGTTTATGTAGGACACTGGTTCGCGGAGAGGCCAAGGGCTCTGGGCCAGCGCTACGCAGCCGCCTACGCCGACGCGCAGTCCAGCGCCTTCATCGAGAACTTTCTGGTTCCGGCGTTAATGCGGCAGGACCCGCGATATTTTCGCAGCAGTTCGGGCACGATCCGCGGACGCTCGGGATACGCGATGAGCCGGGTGTTCATCACGCGCACCGACCGGGGTAGCAACGCCTTCAACACCTCGGGAATCGCCGGAGCATTTCTCTCCTCGGCCGTGCGCAACGCCTACCACCCGTACTACAACCGGAGCCTGGATGGAACGGTGGGCCGAGCGCTGAGTCGTCTGGCGTCACGCGTAGGCATGAACGTGGTCCGCGAGTTCTGGCCAGACTTGCGCCGAAAATCCAAAGGCAAACTGGCAGCCGCCATGGCCGCCTACGAGCCGTAACCACAAGCTAAGCTCAATCCTCACCAA